>CALGZO010000044.1 GCA_937934465.1 uncultured Fimbriimonadales bacterium
GATGGAAGATTTGGGCACGCTGGGGGGCAATGACAGCGAAGCGCTTGGCATCTCTGCCGACGGCTCGGTGGTGGTCGGATGGGCACAAAACAACAACGGTTCCCTTCGCGCCTTTCGCTGGACGCAGGACGGCGGGATGGAAGATTTGGGCACGCTGGGGGGCAGTCAGAGCGTGGCGTGGGGCGCCTCAGCCAACGGCAGTGTGGTGGTCGGATGGGCAGAAATCACCAACGGTCGGCGGCGCGCCTTTCGCTGGACGCGGGCAGCAGGAATGGTAGATATGGGTACGCAACCTGCGGGCAATCCGAGCGTGGCGTATGGCATCTCTGCCGACGGCAATGTGGTGGTCGGAGCGTCCAATAACCGCGCCTTTCGCTGGACGGCATCAAATAATCAGATACAAGATCTGGGCACGCTGGGGGGCGGAGAGAGCGAGGCGCGGGGCGTCTCAGCCAACGGCGATGTGGTGGTCGGATGGTCACAAAAAAACGACGGTTGGTGGCACGCCTTTCGCTGGACGGCGTTAGATAATCAGCTACGAGGTCTGGGCGCGCTGGGGGGCAGAGAGAGCAAAGCGCGAGGCGTCTCAGCCAACGGCAATGTGGTGGTCGGATGGGCACAAGACCCCCGCGGTAACACTCGCGCCTTTCGCTGGACGCAGGACGGCGGGATGGAAGACCTGAACATCACCTACGCCGACTTTCTGAACAACGGGTCGGTGCTGCAAGCTGCCTATGCCGTCTCGTCCGATGGACGCTACATCGTGGGTAATGGCTATAACGCGGTGACGCAGCGCTATGAGGCGTTCTTGCTGGATACTTGGCGCACAGGCGACATGAACGGCGATGGTTGCATCGATGATGCTGACCTGCTTGCCGTGCTGTTTGCGTTTGGCACTCCTGGCACGGGCTACGCGCGCCACGAGGACATCAACAAAGACGGCATCGTGGACGACGCCGACTTGCTGACGGTGCTGTCCAACTTTGGCGGCGGGTGCAATTAGCTCTCACCCCCCTTGCCCCCTCTCCCACGCAGTGGGAGAGGGGTTGGGGGTAAGGGTCAATCGCTTGGGAGAGGGCAAATCGGCGTTGGCGTGTCTGGGTGCGACGCCGTTCTTGGCGTCGAGTGCGGCGCGTCGGTTTCACCTTCCCTACAAGCAAGGAAATCCGCGGCGCCTGATGAGCGCGACGACAGGAATGTCCTCGCACCCGACTGTGGCGCGTAGAAGACCACCTGCGCAAATCTCCTGAAACTGGGTAGAATTGCCGCCGATGCGACTATCTGTGCCCTCTTGGGAGTTGGATCTGCCGCTGTGCGTGCGCAGTGGGCAGGTGTTTCGCTGGCGACAAAGTGGAGAGCAGTGGATTGGGCTTGCCGATGCGCAGTTGCTTAGGGTGGAACCGCGCGGCAACCGCTGGCAAGTGCTGTCGCCCACTGCCGAAGACCCCATAGCAATCTTCAAACACCTCTTTCGGCTGGAGGTAGACCTCAAAGCGGTGCATCGCGAGTTGGTGCGGCGCGACACGCGCTGGGCGGAGTGGACCGACGCGCTGCCGGGCTTGCGCCTGATGCGTTGGCTCAGCGCGGAGGAGTGCCTCTTCTCGTTTCTCTGCACGCCTGCCAACAACATCCCGCGCATTACGGGGATGATTGAACGCCTGTGCGAGCATTACGGCGAGCCGATTGCGCAGGAGAACGACGCTACCTACTACGCTTTCCCCACGGCGGAGCGCATCGCCCAAGCGAACGAGGCAGACATTCGCGCGCTGGGGTTCGGGTATCGGGCGAAGCATCTCATCGAGGCGGCGCAAGCGCTTCAGCAGCGCGGCGACGGGTGGCTGGAGTCGCTGCGCGAGCTGCCCTACGACGAGGCGAAACGGGAGTTGATGCAGCTGCCCGGCGTGGGCGCGAAGGTCGCCGACTGCGTGCTGCTGTTCGGGCTGGACAACCCGCTCGCCGTGCCCATCGATACACACATGTGGCAGGCGGTAAGCGAGTGGCTCATGCCCAACCTCAAGGGCAAGAACCTGACCGACAAAACCTATCGCGAGGTCACCGCCTGGTTCCACGAGCGGTTCGGCGAGTGGAGCGGCTGGGCGCACCAGTATCTGTTCACGGCGCACCTGCTGGGCGAGGAGACCGCTGCTGAATAGGGTACAATCACGCGCCGTGAAATACCGTGTGGCAATCGTCGGCGCGACAGGCGCAGTGGGGCAGGAACTGCTGCAGGTGTTGGCGCAGCGCAAGTTCCCCATCCGCTCGCTTCGGCTCTTGGCGTCGGAGCGGTCGGCGGGCAAGACGCTGGCGTTTGAAGGCGAGCAGGTGAGCGTGGAGACGCTGCGCCCCGACTCGTTCGAGGGGATCGATATCGCTTTCTTCTCGGCGGGCGGCGCGCGCAGCCAACAGTACGCGCCTCTCGCTGTGCAGGCAGGCGCAGTCGTCATCGACAACTCCTCCGCGTTTCGCATGCACCCCGATGTGCCGTTGGTCATCCCCGAAATCAACCCTGACGCCGTGCGCGGACATCGCGGCGTCATCGCGAACCCGAACTGCTCCACGATTATTATGCTGATGGCGTTGGAGCCGTTGCGTCGGCTGGCGCGCATCCGTCGGATTGTCGTATCGACCTATCAAGCCGCCAGCGGCGCGGGCGCGCAGGCGATGCAGGAACTGCTGGACGCCACCCGCGCCTACCTGCAGGGCGAGCCGTTCGAGCCGCGCGTGTTGCCCCACCCATACGCTTTCAACCTGTTCTCGCACAACTCGGCGATTGGCGAGGACGGCTACAACGAGGAGGAGCGCAAGATGATTCTGGAGACGCGCAAAATCTGGGACGACTCGGCGATAGCCGTCTCGCCGACCTGCGTGCGCGTGCCCGTGCTGCGCGCCCACACTGAGAGCATCGTAGCCGAGCTGGAGACGCGCCCGCCGCTGGCGACGATTGTGGACGCCTATCGGCGGTTTCCGGGCGTGGCGCTGGTGGATGATGTCGCCCGCAATCACTTCCCCATGCCCCTCGAAGCCACTGGGCGCGACGAGGTGCTGGTAGGGCGCATCCGCTACGACGCAGGAACCCCCAACGGCGTCGCGCTGCTGGCGTGCGGCGACCAACTGCGCAAAGGCGCCGCGTTGAACGCCGTGCAGATTGCGGAACTGCTCTGACGCCGCGCGTCGGGTACAATTCCCAACGCTGTGTTGACGCGCACCTATATCCACATACCCGGCATCACCGAGCCGATTGAGCGTGAACTCTGGCTGCAGGGGGCAGAGGATTGGTACACGCTGGTGGAGAACCCTCAACGCTGGCGTATCAGCGAACCCTATCTCAGCGCGGCGCTGCAGGGCGCGGTAGCCTCCATCGACGCCTATGAAGCGGGCGACTACGCCTACTTCGCAGGCAAACTGCACATCAAAGAACACTGGCGCGCCTACGATGAGTTCCGCCACGAGACCGCCTACCTCGATGTGGAGACCGACGGCGGCTCGCAAATCACCGTCATCGGCGTCTACGACGGCGAAGAGACCTACCAGTTCGTGCTGGGCGACAACTTGGACGAGTTCCCCGAATTCATTCGCGAGTTCTCGATGCTGGTCACTTTCAACGGGCTGCACTTCGATGTGCCGATGCTGTATAAGAACTTTCCAAGCTTGGCGCTGGATCAGCTACATCTGGATTTATGCCCGACGCTGCGCCGAGTGGGGCTACGCGGCGGGTTGAAACGCATCGAGCAGCAGCTGGGGCTAATGCGCGACCCCGACTTGGACGGTCTGAGCGGGCGCGAAGCGGTGCTGCTATGGCAAGCCTACCGACTGGGGCACGACTCTGCGCTGGAGACCCTGCTACGCTACAACCGCGAGGACATCGTGAACCTCAAGCCGCTGGCAGGGCTGGCGTACAAACGGCTCAAAGAGAAGACGACCGCGCTCAGACCCGTGCGGTAAGCCGCCGCTTGGGGAACCCAAGCCCGTCGCTTCGGGTATACTTTACTGAGGCGAAACCGCCCTCGCGTACCGAGCGGCGCACGCCGATAATCTTATCGATACTGGGTATCCTTAGCGCAATCAACAGGAGGCGTATGTGAGTAAGAACGCACGCACATTTTTGACTATAGTGGGGTTCGTGCTGGTGCTGCTGCTCCTGATGCAATATCTGCGTCAACTGCAGCCGATGGGCGCACGCGAGCTGACCTACACCGCGCTGGTGAACGCCGTGCAGCAGCGCACAATTGCTGAGGCGACCGCGCAGGGCAACCGATTGGTGGGCACACTACGCGACGGCACGCCCTTCCACGCCGCACTGCCACCCGAAGGCTCCGCACGCGACTCGCTCTACAAACAGATGACCGAAGCAGGCATCAACCTCAAATTCACTGAAGACAGCCGCGTGCCCGACTATCTCAGCCAAATGCTGGGCATGTTCTTGGTGATTCTGCTGATTGGCGGGCTGTTCTGGTTCCTACTGATGCGCTCGGCGCAGGCAGGCAACAATCAAGCGTTCTCGTTCGGCAAGGCGCGCGCCCGACGCTACAACGAGAGCATCCCGCGCGTGACCTTCGATGATGTCGCCGGCGTGGAAGAGGCGAAACAAGAGCTCGCCGAGGTGGTGGACTACCTCAAGAACACCGAGAAATACAAAAAACTCGGCGCGAAAATCCCCAAGGGCGTCCTGCTGCTGGGTCCGCCCGGCTGCGGCAAGACCCTGCTGGCGCGCGCAGTGGCAGGCGAGGCGGGCGTGCCGTTCTTCCATATCAGCGGCTCCGACTTCGTGGAGATGTTCGTCGGCGTCGGCGCGGCGCGCGTGCGCGACCTGTTCGAAACCGCCAAAGCCAACCGACCCGCGCTCATCTTCATCGACGAAATCGACGCCGTCGGACGCCAGCGCGGCACAGGACTCGGCGGCGGACACGACGAACGCGAGCAGACGCTCAACCAACTGCTCGTGGAGATGGACGGCTTCGACCCGAACTTGGGCATCATCGTCATCGCCGCCACCAACCGCGCCGATATCTTAGACCCCGCCCTGCTGCGCCCCGGACGCTTCGACCGCCATATCGTCGTCGATCCGCCCGATGTGGAGGGGCGCAAGAAGATTCTGGAAGTGCATACTAAGGGCAAGCCGCTCGCGCCCGATGTGGACTTGGAAGTGCTGGCGAAGCGCACGCCCGGCTTCACAGGCGCGGACTTAGCCAACCTCGTGAACGAAGCCGCGCTCATCGCCGCCCGACGCAACAAGTCGCGCATCAGCATGGAAGAGTTCGAAGAGGCGGTCGATCGCGTGATTGCGGGTCCACAGCGACGCAATCGCGTCGTCGACCAGCGCGAGCGCGAAGTGGTCGCCTACCACGAGGTGGGACACGCGATTGTGGGCGAGCTGCTGCCCGAAGCCGAGCCTGTGCATAAAATCTCCATCCTGCCGCGCGGCATGGCGCTCGGCTACACGATTCAGATGCCCGAACGCGACCGCTACCTCTACACGCGCCAGTCGCTGCTGGATCGCATCACCACGATGCTCGGCGGGCGCGTCGCCGAAGAAATCGTGTTCGGCGAGGTGGGCACAGGCGCACACGACGACCTCAAACGCGCTACCGAAATCGCACGCGCCATGGTCACCGAGTACGGCATGAGCGAGAAACTCGGACCGCTCACCTTCGGCAGGCGACACGGCAACCCCTTCTTGGGGCGCGACATCATGGAAGACCGCAACTACAGCGAGCAAGTCGCCTACGAGATCGACCAAGAGGTGCGCCGCATCATCGAAGAGTGCTACCAGCGCGCTCGCGAAATCCTGACGCGCCACCGCGACACGATGGACCGAGTGGTTCAGGCGTTGATGGAGCGCGAGAATCTGACGCGCGAGGAGTTCTTGGCGCTGATGCGCAACGAGGGCGGCGAGCCGACCGCGAAGAGCCTACCACAACCTATAGAGTCGCCCGCGCCTACGCCCGAAGCCACCCCCGACGAAAGCAGCGCGCCAACGCAACGGCTCCAACCGCGCGCCGCGCCCAGCAGCTAACGAAAATCGCGCCCCAGGGGGAGGGACTACCTGGGGCGCGTTCGGAGAGGGAGGGATAAGATGCTATGACCGCTACTCTCAGTCATAGCAACTTTTGTGCCATTCGACGCTACTCCCGCTCCACCAACTGCCCGCGCTTATAGAGCTCCCACACGCGGAACACCGAGTTCTTGTGCGGACGGATGATGCAGTGTTCGTCCTCGTTGCGCTTCTCGTCGCAGTAGCCCAGCGGCACGCACTTCGGAACCAGCAGCCTGCCGAAATAGGGGTCTGCCGCCATCACCTCTTTGCGTATCAGCTTGAACAGCTGCCGAATCTCCCACTGCGCCAGCGTGCAAAGACGCAAGCCTGCCATGTGCATCAGTTGGCGCAGGTTCACCGTCATAATCAGGTTCGTCGTCACGGCATTAGGGAAGATAAACCGCGCGTCTTCGGCAGGGATGCCTTGCTCCAGGAACCGATGGTAAATCTCCTCGCTCACATCGCGGAACCGCTCGAACTCCTGACGCGCCTCTGGGTGCGCCTCGATGCTCGGCGGCGTGACATATTGAGGCTCTTTGTAGCGTACATAGCGTTGGCTCTGCTGGTCAAATGCGACGCCAATCCGATGGCGCACCAACTGGTGCGACAGCGCGCGGCTCACGCCCGAAATCGCGAAAGTGAAGCTGATATGCTCGATGGTGCTGTGGTGTCCCGACTCCACCACATGCTCAATCAGTTTCATCACGCGCTCTGGGGGCGTCTGGTCGGAGACGAACTCGCTCCAAATCTGCTGAGGCGTCTTCTCGCTGTAGCAGGTGCGCGCCGCCAGATAAATCAGCCCCTTGTAGTATCGCCGGATTACCTCATGCTCAGGGAAGACCAGCGAGACCTCCATCACGCCGCGTTTTGCCATAGGTGTTGGTTTCGCCCTCATCGGGCGCATTCCTGCATGAGTGTTGTACCACTTGCCAACATAGCTGTACTGTCGGCGAGGACGCCGACGGTATGGTGGGGGTGTCGTCGGCGGGGACGCCGACAGTATGGTTTGGGCGCGTATGGTGTAGCGTCAGCGTCTCGCTGACGCAGCAGAACGCTAACGCTACGGTTTGCGACGCCACGAATGGCGTCGCACCTGTGTTGTTCGTCGGCGGGGACGCCGACGGTACGGTGGGGGTGTCGTCAGCGAGGACGCCGACGGTACGGTGGGGGGTGTCGTCGGCGGGGACGCCGACGGTACGCTGGGGGGCGGCGTAGCGTCAGCGTCTCGCTGACGCAGCAGACCACTAACGCTACGCTTTGCGACGCCACGAATGGCGTCGCACCATACTGGGCGTCGGCGCGACGCTTTGCGACGCCACGAATGGCGTCGCACCATACTGGGCGTCGGCGCGACGCTTTGCGACGCCACGAATGGCGTCGCACCTGCGCATTCGTGGCTTGGAAATTTATGTCCAAGCGTTAGGCACGGACAGGAATATCTGTACTGCAGGGCTTCAAGGGTACACTTTATGTCGACATGAGCGCAGCGTTGATTAACTTGGCGTATCTGCTGGCGGTTGTGCTGTTCATCGTTGGCTTAAAGGGACTGTCGCATCCGCGCACGGCGGTGCGAGGCAACCAGCTCGGCGCGTTGGGGATGTTCATCGCTATTGTCGCTACGCTGCTCGATCGGCAGATTCTGAGCTTTGAGTGGATTGTGCTGGGCATGGTCGTGGGCGCGTTGGTGGGTACGGTGATGGCGTTGCGCGTGCCGATGACCGCGATGCCGCAGATGGTAGCGATTTTGAACGGTTTTGGGGGCGCGGCGTCGGCGTTGGTGGCGGGCGCGAGCATCGTGGAGAGCGCACTGCCCGAAGTGACGCCCCCTGCGCCGCTCAGCCAACTGATGCCAGCCGCCGCCGCGTCGGGCATCATCGGCGCGGTTACCTTCTGGGGAAGCCTCATCGCGTTCGCGAAACTGCAAGGACTCATCAGCGAGAATCCTCTCCAAGTGAGCTTCCTGCATTACATCAACGGCGTGCTGTTGCTCGCGGCGGTCGTCCTGAGCGTGATGCTCAGCCTCAATCCGACGCAACTGGGCTACTACTGGGCGATTCTCGCGATAGCGTCGGTGGTAGGGCTGTTGCTGGTGATACCTATCGGCGGCGCGGATATGCCTGTGGTGATTGCGCTGCTGAACTCCTATTCGGGGCTTGCCGCCGCTGCGACGGGATTCGTGCTGAACAATAACGCGCTCATCATCACGGGGTCGCTGGTGGGCGCGTCGGGCGTCATCTTGACGACGATAATGTGCCGCGCGATGAACCGCTCGCTGCGCAATGTGCTGTTCGGCGTCTGGGTTCCGTCGGAAGCGGGACCGAAAGCCGACGATGTGTACGCAGGCAAGGTGAAAGCCGCCGCGCCCGACGATGTGGCGATGCTGTTGGAAGGCGCACGCTTCGTGGTGATTGTGCCCGGCTACGGCATGGCAGTCGCCCAAGCGCAGCATGCCGTGCGCGACCTGATGCAAATCTTGGAGCAGCAGGGCGCAACCGTCGAGTTCGCCATCCACCCCGTTGCTGGGCGAATGCCCGGACATATGAATGTGCTGCTCGCCGAAGCCGATGTGCCCTACGACCGCCTCAAAGAGATGGACGAGATTAACCCACGCTTCGAGCAGGTGGATGTGGCGATTATCATCGGGGCGAACGATGTGGTGAACCCGCTGGCGCGCACCGACCCGAACAGCCCGATTGCAGGCATGCCAATCCTGGATGTGGACAAGGCGCGCAGCGTGGTGGTCATCAAGCGCAGTCTCAGCCCCGGCTTTGCGGGCATTCCGAACCCGCTTTTTGCCGCCGACAATACGCTGATGCTGTTTGCAGACGCGCGCGAGGGCGTGCAGCAGATTATCAACGCGCTGAAGGCGAAGTAGTCGCTAACTGGCGGTCTCGGTCGGCTCGCCTTCCAGATAGTGTATGCCCAGCGCGACGAACGCCTCGCGCTCCAAGTCGGCAGGTAGGGGGTACTGATGGGCGAAGAGTCGCCACTCGTCGGCGAGTGTGAGGCGCGTCTCGCCGTCAGTATCTGCGACCCCGCCGCTCGATTGACCCGCGCGGAAGCCCACGCGCGGCGCACGCAAATCCAACTGATAGTGCAACGCGCGTATCTTCAACTCGCGCAGCAGCTCGCCGTCAATCTGGCTGCGCAACTCTGGCAGCAGGTTATAGACGCGCTGGCGCACTATCGCGCCGTCGAACTGAGGCACAGCGTTAGCGCGTTCCTCGATAAGCGTGTTCAGCTCGGCGACAGTGAGTTCGGCGGCGTCGATAGGCGTGAGGTCGTACACAGGGCGCGTGCGCAGGGGATGAAACTCGTGGGAGCGCGTGGAGACATCGTATAGTATCCACCCCTTCGGCTTGCCCGCCTCGTCCCAGATATTGGTGCTGGTGAACTCCGTCGCGCCTGCATACAGCGCGTTCGGTGCAATCTGCGTGTAGAGATGCCAATCGCCCAGCGCGATATAGTCCCACTCGTCCCGCACGATTTTCTGCCGATCGATCGGGCGTTCCAGCGCGAATGGAGTGATGCCATCCAGCAGTCCGTGAAGCAAGAGCAGGTTCCATCGGTAGTTTGGGTTCGGCGCGAGGATGCGCTGCTCCAGCTCGCCCACGCCACGCGAGGGAATACATAACAGACAGGCGTTCAACGCGGCGATTTCCAACTGCGTGATTTGGTCGTACACCACCTGCACGCCGGGAATGTGCGCCAACAGGGCGAGGATGCAGCTGCTCTCGGCGATTCGGGGCGTCTCGTGGTTGCCTGCGATGATGATTAGCGGCGCGCCGTTGCGTGCGCTTTGCAACTCCACGAGGGAACGGTAAGCGGCAATCAGACTGGAGTTTGGCGGACGCACTGCATGGAACAGGTCGCCCGTGATTAGGATTAGGTCAGGCTCGGCTTTCACAGCAGCGCGCAGCGCAGCGCGAAACGCGCCCAGCACATCCCACTCGCGCTGATTGAAGCCGTACTCGTTCGTGCGACTGTAGGCGCGATAGCCCAAATGCACATCGCTGATATGCGCCACTCGCATCAGAGCCAAGTATACCTGATAATTAGCAGGATACTGTTCTTGTCGGGCGAAACTGCATGCCACTGAAGGAGGGCGACATGGCAGTGGGAAACTACAACTACAACAAGCTGTTCATCGCCAGCTGCATCGCGCTGGTGACGACAGCGATGGCGTTTTCGATACGCGCGGACATTCTCAAGGAGCTGGGCGAGACCTTCAACATCAGCCACGAGCAGCAGGGGCTGGTCAACCTGATGGGCATCTGGGGCTTCCCTATAGCGATTCTGATTGTGGGACCGCTGGTGAACACCTTCGGGATGGGACGCTTGCTGAAGCTGGCGTGTCTGGGGCATATTCTGGGCATTCTGTTCACAATACTCTCGCCGAGCTACGGTTTTGTCGCGTTGCTGCTGTCCACGCTGCTGGTGGGATTGGCGAACGGCACGGTGGAGGCGGTGATTAATCCGCTCGCCGCGACGATGTACCCCAACGACAAGACGCATAAGTTGAATGTGCTGCATGCGTGGTGGCCGGGCGGACTGATTATCGGCGGGCTGGCGACCTTCGCGCTGGCGGAGTTCCTGAACGCCTCGTGGCAGGTGCGACTGGGAACCATCATTCTGCCAGCGCTCATCTATGGCGCGATGATTTGGACGGAGCGGTTCCCCGAAACCGAGCGCGCTGCCTCAGGGGTCAGCATGGGCGAGATGTTTATGCAGATATTGCGTCCCGGGGTGCTGCTGCTCGTTCTGTGTATGTGTATGACCGCGATTACCGAGTTAGGACCCGACCAGTGGGTCGGCTCGGTGCTGACCGACACAGTGGGCATTCGGGGCATCCTGTTTCTGGTTTACACTTCGGGCTTGATGTTCGTGCTGCGCTTAGTGGCGGGACCTGTCGCGCGAGTGTTCACGCCGATAGGCTTGCTGGCGGTGTGCGCGGCGTTGGCGGCGATAGGGCTGTATCTGCTGAGCGTATCATTCACGGCGGGCGCGGCGTTCTTAGCGGCGACTGTGTTCGGGCTGGGCAAAGCCTACTTCTGGCCCACGATGCTGGGTGTGGTGTCCGAGCGGTATCCGCGCGGGGGCGAGTTCCTGCTGGCTGTGATGGGCGCAGCGGGCATGATTGCTGCAGGTCTCGCAGGTCCGAGCATGGGGCGCATCTACGACCTCAACACCATCGAGAAGCTCACGCCTGAAGTGCGCCAACTTGTGGTGGTAGACGGCAAGTATAGCCCTGAACAGGCGCAGGCGATAGCCGCGCGTGCGGCGCAGGGCGACCCCGTCGCGCAGCAGCAGAAAGCCGTGCTGGATGAAGCGCTCCGCCACGGCGCGGCGATGACCTTCCGCTATGTGGCTATCCTGCCGCTCGTGTTGGTGTTCCTCTTCGGCGCGCAATATCTCTATTATCGGGCGCGCGGCGGCTACAAAACCGTCGGCATCAGCGGACACTAACCGCGTCGCCCCCCTTCAGGTATACTCTGCAGGGGAACGACGATGAGCCAAGTTTGGAGCGGTCCGTTGGAGCGTATAGACGACCATCGATGGCGCATCCCGAAAACCTATAAATCAGGGATGCGCGTCGACGGTCTCATCTTCGCCAGCGACGCGATGATTGAGCAGATTAAGCAAGACCAAGCCCCTGAGCAGGTGGCGAATGTAGCGTTCTTGCCGGGCATCGTGGGCTACTCGATTGCGATGCCCGACATCCACTGGGGCTATGGGTTCCCTGTGGGGGGCGTGGCGGCGATGGATGTAGACGAGGGCGTCATCTCGCCCGGCGGCATCGGCTACGACATCAACTGCGGCGTGCGCCTACTGCGCACCGACCTCACCGAACCGCAAGTGCGCCCGCGCCTGAAAGAGCTCATCGACCAACTCTTCCGCGACATACCTGCGGGGTTCGGCGGCGAGGGATTGATTAAGACCAATCGCGCCGAGCTGCGCCAAGTGATGCTCAAGGGCGCGCAGTGGATGGTGGAACACGGCTACGGCTGGGCAGATGACCTCGCTCACACCGAAGCGGGCGGCAGGCTGGAGATGCCCGACCCCGATGTGATTACCGAGAAAGCCATCGAGCGCGGCAAAGACCAGCTCGGCACGCTCGGCGGCGGCAACCACTTTCTGGAAATCCAAGCGGTGGCGGAAATTTACGACGAGACAGCCGCCGCCGCAATGGGCATCACCCAAGTCGGGCAGATTACTATCATGATCCACACAGGCTCGCGCGGGTTCGGACATCAGACCTGCCAAGACCATTTGGATGTTATGGAGCGCGCCCACCAGAAGTATGGCATCAGCCTGCCCGACCGCCAACTCGCGTGCGCGCCCATCAATTCGGAAGAGGGGCAGACCTACCTACGCGCGATGCACTGCGCGGCGAACTTCGCCTTCGCCAACCGCCAAGCGATTGCCCACTGGACGCGCCAAGCCTTCGCCAAAATCTTCAAGGCGACGCCCGAAAGTCTGGGGATGTATCAGGTCTACGATGTGGCGCACAATATCGCCAAAATCGAAGAGCATATGTGGGAGGGCAAGCCAATCCGCGTGTGCGTGCATCGCAAAGGCGCGACGCGAGCGTTTCCGCCCGGACACCCCGAAACGCCCGACGCCTACAAGCAGATTGGGCAGCCCGTGCTGATACCAGGCGATATGGGACGCTATTCGTTCGTGCTGGTGGGCACGGAGACCGCAATGCGCGAGAGCTTCGGCACGACCTGCCACGGCGCGGGACGGCAGATGAGCCGTAAAGGCGCGCTCCGCGAGGCGCAGCAACGCAATATCGCCAAAGAGATGGAACAGCAGGGTATTCTCGTGCGGGCGCAGAACAAAGCCACGCTCGCGGAGGAAGCCTCTTACGCCTACAAAGATGTCGCCGATGTGGTGGAGGTGGTGCATCGGGCAGGCATCGCGCGCAAGGTGGCGAAGTTGCGTCCACTCGGCGTGGTCAAGGGCTGAGGTTGGCAGATTGCAGCACTTGTTGCACCCACGCCTGCTGTTCTTCCGACAGCGGCGCGGGCGGCGGCTGCGTGTAGTCCACCTTGCGGTCAAACCGACCTTCCTCATACACCCGATCCAGAGCGTCCTGCAAGTCCACCGCCAC
>CALGZO010000045.1 GCA_937934465.1 uncultured Fimbriimonadales bacterium
CGACGCCAAGAAAGGCGTCGCACCAGTGTTGTTCGTTGGCGGGGACGCCGACGCTACGCTGCTGGGTTCGTCGGCGGGGACGCCGACGCTACGCTTGGCGACGCCACGAAAGGCGTCGCACCTGTGCGAGTGTGGCTTGGACAGTCTTGTCCAAGCGAGGCTCGTCGGCGGGGACGCCGACGGTACGCAGGCGGGTTCGTCGGCGGGGACGCCGACGGTACGCTTGGCGACGCCAGGAAAGGCGTCGCACCTGTGCGAGTGTGGCTTGGACAGTCTTGTCCAAGCATCAATCGTCGGCGGGGACGCCTGTCACTCTCTGGGGTTCCCTGTTCGCAGGAGGAACCCAAAGGAGGGGGTTAGAACGCTCATAGCGTCTGCAGTCCGCTGGGCAGGGGCAACTTCGGGCGCGGTTCGAAATCGGGCAGGCGCGGCGGGTTCGACTCCATCTGTTTCAGAACCTCAGCAATCGCCCGATCGAGTTGCGGGTCGCGCCCAGCGGCATAGTCTTGCGGGGCGTAGTCCACCTCGATGTCGGGGTCTGTGCCGTAGTTCTCCACGCGCCAGCCAACATCGTGGAACCAGAAGGCGTACTCCGGCTGCGTGGTTAGCCCCTGATCGACGAAGATGGACTTGGGCCAGATACCTATCACGCCGCCCCAGGTGCGCTTGCCGATAAGCGCGCCGATACGCATCAACTTGAACACATGGCTGAACATGTCGCCGTCGGAGCCAGCGCGCTCATCAGTGATTGCCACGATGGGTCCCAGCACGGAATCGTTGGGGTAGGGCATCGGCTTGCCCCAGCGTGGCACATCGTAGCCCACGCGCTTACGCGCAAGTTTCTCCAGCAGCAGTTGCGACACATAGCCGCCGCCGTTGGCGCGTACATCCACAATCAGCGCGGGGCGCACAATCTCCGCCAGGAAGCCGCGATGGAACTCTGAGAAGCCCCAGCTGCCCATGTCGGGGATATGCACATAGCCCGCCTGCCCGTTCGTTTGGGCATGCACATAGGCGCGGTTGCGTTGCACCCAGTTGCGATAGCGGAGCTTGGACTCGTCCGTGAGCGTTTTGGTGGTCGCAGTGCGGGTGTTGCCGTGCGCATCGCGGAGCGTGAGCTCCACAGGCGCGCCCGCCAAGTGGAGCAGCGCCTCGTAGGGAGTAAAAGTGCGTGTGAGCGGTCGCCCGTTGATTGCGACAAGCAGCTCCCCAACCTGGGCGTTCACACCTGGTTCGTTGAGGGGCGAGTCTGTATCTTCCAGCCAAGGGTCGCCAGTGAGGATGTGTGTGATTCGGTAGCCATGCGCCTGTTCGTCCCACTCGAACTCCGCGCCGAGAAAGCCGATGCTGTATTGGGGCGGCTGACGATAGTCGCCGCCGAACTCGTAGCAGTGCGAAGTGCCCAACTCGCCCTGCATCTCCCACATTAAGTCGGAGAACTCGCCGCGCGTGGCGACGCGCTCCAACAGAGGGTAGTAGCGGTCGTACACTTTTTGCCAATCGACGCCCGACATGTCCGCGCTCCAGAAGAACTCGCGCTGCAGTCGCCACGCCTCGCGATACATCTGTCGCCACTCGTGGGTGGGCACAACGGCGCAGCGCACGCGACTGAGATCTATCCAGCCGCTCTCGCGCGAGGGCGGGGCTTGCTCGTATTTCTCGTCGGGCTTCTGACCTGCGGGCAGTACGCGCAGCCGCTTGCCCGAACGGTACGCCAGCGTTTTGGAGTCGCGCGACAGTGTGAAGTCGTTCACCTTACCAGCGAGCGTCTCCGTTTTGCCAGTGTGAAAATCATACATTAGAAGAGCGCCCTTGCCCTCCGTTTCGGTGGTGAACCATGTGTCGCCCAGTGTGCCCTCGACGGGGAACTGCGTGGCAATCACGCGCCGCTTGCTCAGCCCTGCGACCTGCCCATAAATACCTGCAGGTAGCGGGACTGTAATCACACGCAGGTGGATGTCGTCAAAATCGATGGCTGTGGGCTTGACAGCGTCGGGTTCCGACGGCTGTTGAGCGTTGGCGGGCGGTTTCGGCTCCTCGAACGGCTTGGGCGTGGGCAGTAGCGGGTTGGGGATATCCTTGCGCAGTACCACCGCCATCACACGCATTCCCATCGGGAACGCGAGCTCGAACTGCAAGTTGTCGGGCACTGGGTCGTAGTCGCGATAGGAGAGGAAGTAGAGCATCTCGCCGTCGGGGTCCCACGCAGGTTGCACATCGCGGAACTCTGGTGGGGTAATCGCGTGGATGTCGCCCGTTTCTGAGTCGTATATTTTGAGGATGTGCGTGCGCTCGTTCGGAGCGAAGCTATACGCCAGCCAGCGTCCGCAGGGCGACCACGCAAAGCCCTCAATCATACCACACTCGCTCCGCTCCACCAGTTTTAGCGTGCGCGCCTCGATGTCGAGGATGTGCAGCTCAAACCGATGGTTGCTCAGCGCGACGCAGTCTTTGGTGGGGCAGACCTCCAATCGGTAAGGATGCCCGATATCGAACTCCGCGTAGGAAACTACGCCATCGGGCGTAAGGAGCTCCAGTTGGGGTTCGCCGCTGGCGTCGGAGACGGCGACAAGTCGTTTGCCGTCGTTGAGGTAGCGGCTCAATCGGTAGCGCACGCCCTGCGCCTCGCCGTGCTGAATGACTGCGCCTTCCCAGTTGCCCATCGTGAACGGCTTGCCGCGCACGGTCAGTAGCAGCGAGTGCCCTTCGGGGTGCAGCGTATACTCTTGCAGGTACTTCTCGGTCTCCACAAACTTGCGTTGCGTCTGCGTGCGCGGGCTGCGCAGTTCTATCGGGATAAGACGGTTCTCGCCTGTCGCCAACTCCAGCACATACAGCTCTGCGCCCGCGTGATACACGATTCGCTTGCCGTCGGTGCTGGGGTAGCGCACATAGTACTCTTCGTGGCGCGTGTGGCGTTGCAGGTCGCCGCCGTCGGGCAGGCAGGAGTAAATGTTCGCGACGCCCTCGTGGTCGGACACGAAGTAGATACGCTCGCCAATCCACATCGGGGCGGTCAGGTTGCCGTTGGTGGGTTGGAATCGGGTGAAGTTGCCGTCGCCTGCTCGGTCGATCCAGAACACGCCTGCGGTACCGCCGCGATACCGTTTCCAGCGTGCAGGGTCGCCTGTGTGTCTGCCCAAAATCGCTGCGCCGTTCGCTCCGAAGCTGATATGGTTCGCCAAGCCGTAGGGATATTGGTTCGGCAATCCGCCCTCTAAGCCGACGCTCCACAGGACTGTCTCGCGCGGCGGGCGACCTGCGGAGCTGTTATAAATCACCGCGCTGCCGTCAGGCGTCCAGCCGACGACTTCCACGCGCGTCGCGCCCTGATAGGTGAGGCGGCGCGGTTCGCCTCCCTCGGCAGGCATCACATACACCTCTGGGTGACCCTCGTCGCGCGCCACGAACGCAAGCCACTGCCCATCGGGCGAGTAGTGCGGCGTCATCACTGCGCTGAGGCTGGTGGTCAGCCGACGCGCGACCCCTCCTGCCACCGAGACCGTCCATAAATCGTCCTCACACACGAACGCCACCGTCTCGCCGTAAATCGTCGGAAAGCGATAATACCCTTTGTGCATAGCGCGGGGATTATACCTGCAGGAGTCCGCCTCGGCTTGCCGAATGAACGGCTCACTATGCATGTCGGAATACTGACCGCGCCGTTTGGCGGCGAGCCGCTGGAGCAAGTTTTTGCGTTTGCACGCACGCACGGCTTCAAAACGCTGGAGCTCGCGTGCGGCTACGGACATCCGCACCTGAACTTGGAGAACCCAGACTTGGACACGCTCAAGCACTTGATGGAGAAGACAGGCGTGGGGCTGTCGGCAGTCGCGTTCTACACCAACAACACGCATCCTGACCCTGCCGAACGGCAGCGCAATAACGACGGCGTGCGCCAAGCCATCGATATCGCGCACGCGCTCGGCGTGGAGGTTGTCTGCACCCTCGCAGGGCATCCTGTGCCGGGTAAAAGCAAGATACAGACCATCGAGGAGGACTGCGCGGCAGTATTCCGCCCGCTCTGCGAGTACGCAGGCGAAAAGGGGGTCAACATCGCGCTTGAGAACTGGTTCGCCACCAACATCCAAGCGTTAGACCACTGGCAACGGCTGTTCGAGGTCGTCCCGCACCCCAATTTCGGACTCAACTTCGACCCGTCGCACCTGTTGTGGCAGCAGATTGACTATATCAACGCTGTGTTCTTGTTCGGCTCGCGT
Source organism: uncultured Fimbriimonadales bacterium (assembly GCA_937934465.1). GTDB lineage: Bacteria > Armatimonadota > Fimbriimonadia > Fimbriimonadales > GBS-DC > GBS-DC. The sequence continues at coordinate 4,221 of CALGZO010000045.1, forward strand.
ATCTTCCACACGCACGCGAAGGATACCGAAGTGATGCGAACGCGTTTGGAGTATGTGGGCAATCAGGGCAGCGGCTGGTGGCGGTATGTAATTCCCGGTTTGGGCAGTGTACGCTGGGGCGAGTATATCGGCGCGCTGCGGCGAGTCGGCTACAACGGCGTGCTGTCGATTGAACACGAGGACGCCGCCGTTGGGCGTGAGGAAGGTTTTCTTATCGGTAAACGCTACTTAGAACAGTTTATTGCGCCAGAGGTGTAGCCATGCCCACCCCACAGCAACTGATGCAACAGTTTGCGCAGAAGGTCGCCCGCACCCGCGCCTATCGCTACACTTGGGAGTTCCAAGAGCGCGACGCCAAGACGGGCAAGCTCGGCGAAAAGCAAGTCTACCAGCTGGAGTTCTTGCAGCCCCACTACCGCAAGATGACAATCATCCAGCGCGACCTGTTCAGCAACGGCGCAGTTCTAATTTACAACCCCGATGCAGACCCGAAGGTGCAGGCACGCAAGGGGGTCATTCGGCGCGAGTACGAACCCAACGATCCCGAAATCCAGCGATTCTTCGAGACCGACTTAGGCTATATTGTGAAGGATTTGCAACGGCTGTTTCGTGGGGCGAAGGCGGACGCTGTGCGACGCGCTCAGCATCGGCAACGCGAGGTCTTCACGCTTCGATTTGCGCCTGCAAACGACCCTGTGCAGCGGGTGGACTGCCTGCTGGATGTGCGCGACCTGATGCCGTGGCGCATCGAGTACGCCGATTCGCAGGGCGTCCGTTCGCTCCGTGTGTTCACCGAGTACGCTTTCCCGACTCTCAAGCCCGATGACTTTAAGTTTTAGGTTGCTTCAGCTCGGTCGTCTCCTAAAGTTCTGACAGGGGTAAAGTTTTGCGTTCACGCCCAGTGTTGGCGCGTCTCGGCGCGCCGCCATTCGTGGCGTCGTACCGTCGGCGTCCCCGCCGACGAGCAACGCTTGGACAAGAATGTCCAAGCCACACGCACAACGCCACAAAAGGTGTCGCGCTTGAACGCAATGCGCGTAGACAGGGTAGGATTCATGGCGCGCAAAAAGAGAACGCGATGGAAGCAACAACAGCAGTGGTTTTGGCAGGCGGCGCGATAGAGGCGGATTGGCAGTCGCGCACAGGCGCACGCTCACGCGCGGAAGTGGTGGTGGGCGACGCGCCGATGTATCAGCATGTACTGCGCGCGCTGCACGGCGTGGAAACCATCACAACGACGCTGATTGTGGGCGACTTGCCCGAAGG
>CALGZO010000046.1 GCA_937934465.1 uncultured Fimbriimonadales bacterium
CCTTCGTTCCGCTGACGGCTGTGCAGCTACCGATGAGCAAGCCGCGCCGACGCACGCGCGAAGTCAAAGTCGGCGACATCGGTATCGGCGGCAACAACCCCATCCGCGTCCAATCCATGATTACCGCCGAGACTATGAACACTCAAGCGGCGGTGGAGCAGATTATCCAACTGTACGAGGCAGGCTGCGAAATCGTGCGCGTGACCGCGCCCAACCTGCGCGAAGCGCAGAACCTGGGCGAAATCCGCAAACAGCTCCAACAGCGCGGCTACGGGCGCGTCCCACTCGTCGCCGATGTCCACCACCAAGGCATGGACATCGCCCTCGAATGCACCAAGCATGTCGACAAAGTGCGTATCAATCCTGGGCTGTTCGTGTTCCGCAAACCCGACCCCAATCGGCTGGACTATAGCCCCGCAGAGGTTCAACAAGAGTTAGAGGCAATCGAGCAGGCGTTCCTGCCCGTCATCAAAGCCTGCAAGGAGCGCGGACTGGCGATGCGCATCGGCGTCAATCACGGCAGCCTCTCAGAGCGTATCAAAGTGATGTATGGCGACTCGCCCGTCGGTATGGTCGAGTCGGCGATGGAGTATCTCAAAATCTGCGAGGCGCACGGGTTCAGGAACTTGGTCATCTCGCTCAAGGCAAGCCGCGTGCCTATCATGCTCTCGGCATATCGGCTGATGGTCAAGCGGATGGACGAGGAGGGGATGGACTATCCGCTGCACTTAGGCGTGACGGAGGCGGGCGACGGCATGTACGCCCGTATCAAGAGCGCGATAGGCATCGGAACCCTGCTGGCGGAAGGCATCGGCGACACCATCCGCGTCTCGCTCGCCGAAGACCCCGTGCTGGAAATCGATGTGTGCTACGATATCTTGCAAGCGCTCGGCTTACGCAAAACTAAAGTGGAGTATATCGCTTGCCCCTCCTGCGGACGCACGAAGTTCGACCTGCCCACTGTGCTGAACCAAGTGCGCGACGCCACGAAGCACCTCGTGGGACTGGACATCGCCGTGATGGGCTGTATCGTCAACGGACCTGGCGAGATGGCGGACGCCGACTATGGCTATGTGGGGCGCGGCGGCGGCAAAATCGCGCTCTACCGACACGGACAACTCGTCAAAAACGACATCCCTGCCGAGCGCGGCGTGGAAGAGCTGATTGCCCTGCTCAAAGCCGACGGCGTCTGGCGCGACCCCGAATGAGGTACAATCTGGCATTATGCGTAAGTTGCTAATCAGCCTCGCGTTGATGACGCTGGGCGTGAGCCTGATTGCCGAACCCGCGCTGCCGCGCACCAACGCGCGCGACTTGAAACAGCGCATCGCGCGACACAAGGGGAAAGTGGTTGTCGTCAACTTATGGGCGACTTGGTGCGGTCCCTGCATGCAAGAGCTGCCCGACCTCGCACGGTTCTACCGAAACTACCGCGCACGCGGCGTGGAGTTCATCGGCGTCTCTATCGACGATGTGGAAACCGCCGACCAGACCGTGCCGCCCGTGCTGCGTCAACACGGAGTAACCTACCCTGTGGTGGTCGTGAACCAGAACCTCGATAAATTCGCGGACGCTTTCGACAAGCGTTGGCGCGGCGAAGTGCCCCGCTTCTACCTATACGACCAACAGGGCAAGCGCGTCCGCTCGTGGTCGGGCAAAACCTCCTACGAGGCGCTGGAGTCAGAAGTGAAGAAACTACTGCAGCAGAAGTGAGCCTCTCACGACTGCCCTTCCATAAGATGGAGGGCGTGGGCAACGACTTCGTGCTAATCGAGGCGGCGGACGCGCACGGGCGCGACCTCAGCGAGCTAGCCCAGCGCCTCTGCCGTCGCCCGTTCGGTATCGGCGCGGATGGGCTGCTGGTCATCGAGCGCGGCGCAGCAGCACCCGTGCGCATGCGCATGTTCAACCCCGACGGTACGGAAGACTTCTGCGGCAACGGCTTGCGCTGCGTCGCCCGCTACGCCTACGAACAAGGCTATGTAGACGCCTCCGAGTTCACAATTGAAGCGTTGGGGAGACGCCTCGTGCCTGTGCAAATTCACCTCAGCGACGATAAGGTTGCCCAGATTACCACCGTCTTGCCGCCGCCTCGTTTTCATCCCCGCGAGATACCCGCCTACGCCGACGGTGAACTGATTGAGGACTACCCCATCACCATCGCGGGGCATACCCTACGCATCGCCTGCGTGAACACGGGAACCACGCACACCGTCATCTTTTCCGATACCCTGCCCGACGACACTCGGTTTCTGGAGATTAGCCCGCGCTTGGAAACGCACCCGATGTTCCCTGAGCGCACCAGCGTATTGTGGGCAGTGATTGTTTCGCGTCGGGAGGCGCGTGTGCGGATTTGGGAGCGCGGCGTGGGCGAGACGCTCGGTTGCGGCAGCGGCGCGGCTGCTGTGGGCGTGCTTGCCTATCGCGCGGGCTACACGGAGCCTCGCGTCACGGTCGCCTCCAAAGGCGGCGCGCTCCAAGTGGAGTACCGAGACGACGGTATCGCCCTCACCGGCGCCGCCAACACACGATTTGTGGGAGAGTATCGCCTCTGAGCAATCCAACTCACATCTCGCGCTGGTTGAAAATCAGCATACTCGCCACTATCAGCAACGCCATATAGACAATCGCATAGGCGATGGTCTGCACCAAGTAAGCGACTTCGTCGGTCAGCACCTGCTCAGGGTTGATGATGGGATTCTGCACATTGAAGTTCGCGAAGTTCGGCAGGATGACCGTGAGCAGTTGCACAGGGATGCGAGTGATGGGGGTGACATCTGGATTGCGCTGGATGGTCTCCAAGAAGCTGCTCAGCAGGTTGCCCATCAGGAACACACCGCCCGACAGGAAGTAGTTCACCAGCGGCGAGACGAAGGTGGAGAAGAACAGCACCACCGCCGCCAGCAGCGAGCTCTGGAAAAAGAACATTATCAAGCCCTTCACAATCTGCGGGTCGAACGAGCCGAGCGCAAGACGCGAGGCAATCAGGAACACGATGCCCATCATCAGGTACATGAACGCGAGCGTGCCGACCGCGCCGAAAAACTTGCCCAGCACGAACTGATACCGCTGCACAGGCTTGGACAAGATGGTGTAGATTGTGCGACGCTCGATCTCGGTGGGGATCATGCCCGTGCACATGATAATCGCGATGAAAGTGCCTGCGAGCTGAATCACGCCGAAGCCGAAGCTGATAATCAGCGTGCGTGCGCCGCGTCCCGCCGCGAACGGCTCGAACGCGGGGCTAATCAGGATAATCAACAGCGCAACCAGCAGAATCACCATCAAGATTCGCTTGCGCACCGCCTCGCCGAAGGTGGCGCCTGCAATTGCGAAAGTCGCGTTCATGCGTTCTTGCCTCCTTGAATCGTCTCCACGAATAGGTCTTCCAGCGTGCGTCGGTAGGGCTTGACGCTGATAATATGCCCGCCCGCCGAGCGCACGATGTCGATCACGCGGTCAACTGTGCCGTTGTCGGGCTGTTCGACAATCAGGCGTCCATCGTGCAGGCTGACCTTGCCGCCGAGCTGCTTGATGGGCTCCACTGCATTATCGGGCACCTTGTCGGCGATGAGCTCCACATGCCCGCCCGCAAGCAGCTCCTCGATGCGCCCGAGCTGAACCATCACGCCTCGATTCAGTATCGCCACGCGGTCGCACACGCGCTCCACATCCGAGAGTTGGTGCGAGCTGATAAACAGCGTCTTGCCCTGATTGCGCAGATCCAAAATCATATCGCGGATGTCGATGTGCGCGATGGGGTCTAAGCCTGCGGTCGGCTCGTCGAGGATGAGCAGTTCGGGGTCGTTGAGGAGGCACTGCGCCAGCCCGATGCGCTGCTGCATGCCTTTAGAGTAAGTGCGCAGGGGCTGGTCGGCAGCACGCGAGAGACCGACGCGCTCCAAGAGCTCGTTCACGCGCTTACTGCGCTGCGGCTCGGCGATGCCGAACAACCTTGCATAGAAAGTGAGAATCTCGCGTCCCGTCATGTAATCATAAAAGTAGGGGTTCTCAGGGAGGTAGCTGATTTTGTGGTGGTTCTTGGGGTCGCCTGCAGGTTTGCCCAGCACATACGCCTCGCCGTCGGTCGGATAGATGATGCCGAGCAGAACCTTAATCGTGGTCGTCTTCCCCGCGCCGTTGGGGCCGAGGAAACCGAAAATCTCGCCCCGATGCACCTCTAAGTTCAGGTTCTTCACCGCGTCCACAGGCTGCTTGCTCCACAGCCCTGAGTAGCGTTTGGTTAGGTTAACCGTCTTGATTGCCAAATCGCTCATTATCGCCTCCTATAACGACGATTACAAAGGGGATTATACCCTACTGTCGTTCGGGTTTATATCTTGAGATAGTGTCTTGCAAGTGCGCGTTCAGTGTTGTGTAGAGCGTCTGGATGAGTGAGTTGGCGTCCAGCGGGGGCGGCGGCGGGTGCGGATGCCCGAACAGCTGCTCGACGGGCACATCGGGCAGGCGCAAGGGTATCGACGCCTGCATCAGCACGCACACGCCGCGCACGAGGAGCGCGCACCCCATCAGCTTGACGCCCGTCTTAGCACAGACGATATCGGCGATAGCGGGCGTGGCGAAGCAGTCGCCGCCGTCGTCTATGCTGCGCGGGTCGGGCGCAGCGGCGTCGCCCTGACGCGCAGGCGCGCCCAGCGCCTCGAACGCTCGTATCAGCGCAGGCGCCACTTGAAGATAGACCTGACGCGGGTAGAGGCGCGTCGGCGCAGGTTGCCACACGAGCGCAAGGGTCAAATCGTGCCCGTGCAACACCGCCTTGCCTCCAGTCGGACGGCGGAACATCGGAATATTGAGCCGCTCGCAGGCTGCCACGAGGCGCGTCGGCAACTCCTGGTTCACCCCGTAAGTGAGCGCGGGCGACGCCCACTGATACACGCGCAGGGTGGGCGGGCATTCGCCCCGTTCGAACGATTCGAACAGGGCGACATCACGCGCCATGTTCACGGCTGGGGGGCAGACCCCGTCGTTCAGCAGGCGCAGGCAGGCACTTCCTGAGGGTAGATGACCGTGCCCTGCCATCGTAGCACCAGATTCTTCGCCGCGCTCGCCTCGTCTAACCGTCGCACAGGCGTATTGTACGGCGCATGCTGCAGCAACTCGGGCTGCTCCATCGCCTCGTGGGCAATCTCCAGCAGCGCGTTCGCGAACATATCGAGAGTCTGCTTGCTCTCCGACTCGGTCGGCTCAATCATCAAGCATTCAGGCACAATCAGCGGGAAATACATCGTGGGCGGATGGAAGCCGTAGTCCAGCAGCCGCTTGGCGATATCGAACGCGCGCACGCCATACTGTTGCTTGAAGTGTTTGGCGGTCACCACGCACTCGTGCATGCAGAGGCGGTTGACGGCGGGCGGGAAGGCGTGGCGTATACGCGCGAGCAGATAGTTCGCGTTCAGCACGGCGAACTCGCCGATATTGCGCAGACCCTCGCCGCCATACGCCCGAATGTAGGCATAGGCGCGCACCAAATTCAAAAAGTTGCCGTAGAAGGCGTGTACGCGCCCGATGGAGTGGGGGTAGTCCTCGGCGAGGGCGTAGCGTCCGTCGTCGGTGCGCACAATGCGCGGCACAGGCAGGAACGGGACGAGCCGTTCGGAGACGCCCACCGCGCCTGCGCCCGGTCCGCCGCCGCCGTGCGGGGTGGAGAAGGTCTTGTGCAGGTTCAGGTGCATGCAGTCGAATCCGATATCGGCAGGTCGGGCGACGCCTACCAGCGCATTCATATTCGCCCCGTCGCAGAACACCAGCGCGCCAATTTCGTGAAGCAGTTCGCAGGCTTTGCGGGCGTTGCGGTCAAACAGCCCCAGCGTGCTGGGGTTGGTGAGCATCATCGCGGCGATGGACTCGCCGTGCTGCTCGATGGCGCGTCGCAGGGCGACCAGGTCGGTGTCGCCCTCGGCGTCGGTGGGGATGGACTGCACCGTGAAGCCGCACAGCGCGGCGGAAGCGGGGTTTGTACCGTGCGCTGAGTCGGGCACAAGGACGATTTTGCGCGTCTCGCCCTCGCCGCGGGTTTCGTGGTACTTCTTGATAAGCATCAGGCTGAGCAGTTCGCCGTGCGCGCCCGCCACATTCTGCAGGGTGACCTCCGCAAAGCCCGTGATGGCTTTCAGATCTTGCTGCAGTTCGTACATCAGTTGCAGCGCGCCTTGCGAGAGGGCTTCAGGCTGCAGCGGATGCGCGTGGGTGAAACCTGAAAGTGCGGCGACTTTCTCGTTGATGCGCGGGTTGTATTTCATCGTACAGGAGCCGAGCGGATAGAAGCCGATATCGATGCCATAGTTGCGCTGCGAGAGGCGCGTGTAGTGGCGCAAGGCGTCCAGCTCGCTCACTTCGGGCAGGGCGGGCGGTTCGGGACGCACATTCTGCTCACCGAGCAGCTCCGTAAGCGGCTGGGTGGGCACATCGCACGCGGGGGGACGCACGCCTCTGCGCTCGGGGACGCTGCGCTCAAAGATTAGCGGAAAATCTGTCAGACGACCCATAACACCAAGAGTATACCTGAGCTCTCTCCCGTCGCTGCTGTGAAGTGAGGCAAGCATCCAGTGAGGTAAGCATCAGTAGGGATGCCGACGAAACGCACCCCTCTCCCACGCAGTGGGAGAGGGGCTGGGGGTGAGAGCGCAACAACAGCACGGTTTTGGTTTCGTCGGCAGGGATGCCAACGAAACGCACCCCTCTCCCACGCAGTGGGAGAGGGGTTGGGGGTGAGGGCGCAACAACGGCACGGTTTTGGTTTCGTCGGCAGGGATACCGACGAAACGCACCCCTCTCCCACGCAGTGGGAGAGGGGCTGGGGGTGAGGGCGCAACAACGGCACGGTTTTGGTTTCGTCGGCAGGGAT
>CALGZO010000047.1 GCA_937934465.1 uncultured Fimbriimonadales bacterium
AGGCGGGACAGCGCGACGCCAAGAACGGCGTCGCACCTGCTACGCGCGAAGGCGGGACAGCGCGACGCCAAGAACGGCGTCGCACCTGCTACGGGCGAAGGCGGGACAGCGCGACGCCAAGAATGGCGTCGCACCCGCTACGGGCGAAGGCGGGACAGCGCGACGCCAAGAATGGCGTCGCACCCGCTATGGGCGAAGGTGAGACAGCGCGACGCCAAGAATGGCGTCGTACCTGTGGCTTGGAAAGTCCTGTCCAAGCGCAGATGTCGGCAGGGACGGAGATGGTACAAAGGGTCAGCGCACGCGCGAAAACAATAAGGCTCATACAGGCGTCATATCGCGCCAGTTGCGTCCCACTTTGGCTTCCACAGTGAGCGGCACGCGCAGGGGGTACGCCTGCTCCATCTCGGCGCGGATGGCGTGCGTGAGGGCATCCAGCGCGTCGGGCGCGTCGGGCGTCTCCAACAGCAGCTCGTCATGCACTTGGAGGAGCATGCGCGTGCGCGGCTCGATGGCGGGCAGACGCCGATGCACGCGCAGCATCGCCAGCTTCATAATGTCGGCGGCAGTGCCTTGAAACGGCATATTAATCGCGGCGCGCTCGGCGGCAAGCCGTTCGTTGCGGTTCGCGCTCTGCAGTTCGGGGATATAACGCTTGCGTCCCAGCAGCGTGCGCACATAGCCGTTCGCGCGCGCCTCGTCCAGTATCGCTTGCGTGAACGCCTTAATCTGCGGGAATCGCTGGAAATACTGCTCGATGATGGTTTTCGCTTCGCCAACGCCGATGCCCAGCTCCTGCGATAGCCCGTAGTCGCTCATGCCATACAGCACGGCGTAGTTCACCGTCTTGGCGCGTCGGCGCAACTCTTTGTCGACCTGTTCAGGGGGCAAGCCGAACAGGATGGAGGCGGTCGCCGTGTGGATGTCCTCGCCGCGTTCGAACGCCTGCATCAGCATCGGGTCGCCCGACATGTGCGCCAAGATACGCAGCTCGATTTGCGAGTAGTCCAGCGAGAGCAGCGTGTAGTTGGGGTCGGCGACGAAGGCGCGTCGGATTTCGCGCCCGATTTCAGTGCGGATGGGGATGTTTTGGAGGTTCGGCTCGCTGCTGGAGAGCCTACCGGTCGCCGTCACGGTCTGGTTCAGCTTGGTGTGGATGCGTCCTGTGAGCGGGTTGATGAGTTTGGGCAGCGCCTCGGCGTAGGTGGAGCGCAGCTTGCTCAGCTCGCGATGCTTGACAATCAGCGCGGCAATCGGGTGTTCGGCGGCGAGCGTCTGCAGCACCTCCGCGTCGGTGGAGTAGCCCGTCTTAGTCTTCTTGACGACGGGCAGTCCGAGTTTCTCGAACAGGATTGCGCCGAGCTGTTTGGGCGAGGCGATGTTGAAGGTCTCGCCCGCGAGGGTATAGATGTCCTGCGCGACGGCGTCGATGTCCGCTGCCAGTCGCGTGGAGAGCTCTTGCAGGTAGGGCGCGTCGAGTCGCACGCCGTGCCATTCCATCTCGGCTAAGATGGGCGCGAGCGGGATTTCGAGTTGCTCCAGTACGCTGAGGGTCTGCTCGCGTTGCAGGATGTCGCGCAGGCGCGGCTGCATGAGGATGAGGGCGCACGCTTCGGCGGCGGTTCGCAAGTGGGGTTCGTCGGGCAGGCGCAGGCTGAGCAGGTCTTCACTGAGCCACTCCAGCGCGTAGGTCGCGCGGCTCGGTTGCCACAGGTAGGCAGCCAGTAGCGCGTCGAACGACGCAGGCGTCGCCTCGATGCCTGCGCCTCGCAGCAGCAGCGATTCGGTTTTGATGTCCCACGCGATTCGGGCGCGCTGGGGGTCGCTGAGCAGGCGCGTGAGCGGCTCTGGGAGGAACAGGCTGCCCTGCAAATCCAGCCACGCGGCGCGGTCGGGCGCGACGGCGAGCGCAACGCCCTCTATGGTAGCGTCGCGCAGGCGGTTCAACGAACCCACCAAGCGCACCCCGACAGGCGCGTCGCCTTCCAGCAGCCGCGCGAGCGTCGCCTCGTCAGGGGGGCGCAACACCTCCGGCGTCAGCGTCTCGTAGACCGACTGTACAGGCAGCGGCGTCGCATCGGAGCGGTAGCGACCGATGAGCGCGGGCAGCCGCTTCAGAATCGAGCGGAACTCATACTCTTCCAACACGCGATGCAACGCCTGCACACGCTCGGGGGTCAGCTCCAAGCGTGGGATTTCCGTGAGGGGCAACGGCGCGTTGTCCAGAATCGTCGCCAGCATGCGGCTCTGGCGGATTTGGTCGGCGTGCGTTCGGATTGCCTCGCGCAACTTCTCAGGCTCCACCTGGTCTAAGTGGGCGAGCAGGTTCTCCACGCTGCCGAACTGTTGCAACAGTTTCACGGCGGTCTTCTCGCCGACGCCGGGCACGCCGGGAATGTTGTCGGACGGGTCGCCGCACAGCGCTTTGAAGTCTACAATCTGCGTGGGGTTCAACCCGTACTTTTGGCGCACGGTATCGGCGTCGAACACTTGCAGTTCCGACACGCCGCGGATGGGGGCGAACACGCGCACATGCTCGTTGATGAGTTGGAGTTGGTCGCGGTCGCCCGTGAAGATGAGCGCGTCGTAACCGTGCTGGACGGCATAGCGGGCGAGCGCGCCGACCAAGTCGTCTGCTTCGAAGCCTTCCTCGCTGAGGGTGGGCACGCCCATCGCTTCGAGCAGGCGGCGGGTCATCTCCACTTGGGGGCGGAACTCGTCGGGCGTCTCGCGGCGGTGCGCCTTGTATTCTGTGAACGCTTCGTGCCGAAAGGTAGGCGCGGGCGCATCGAACGCCGCCACGATTGCATCGGGTTGGAACTGCTCCAGCATCGAGAGCAGCATATTGGTAAAGGCGTAGACGGCGTTGGTGGGGCGTCCATCGGAGGTGGTCAGCGGGCGCGTGGCGTAAAAGCCCCGATAGAGCAAACTATGTCCGTCGATAATCACCAGCGTCGGGCGCGGCATGGCGTCGGAATTGTACCTGGTTTGAGCCGACTCAGTCGCGCGTTGGGGTATACTTTGGATGCCATGACACGCTTTGCGAAGTACGCCTGGCTGGTGTTAGCCTTCAATGTGTTGGTGATTCTTGGGGGCGCATTTGTGCGTGCGACGGGCTTCGGCGCGGGGTGTGGCAGCCACTGGCCCACCTGCAACGGGCAGGTTGTGCCCCTCTCTGGCTCGCTGGATACTTTCGTGGAGTTCGGGCATCGCGTCACCAGCGGGTTGGCGTTCTTGATGGTGCTGGGGATGTTCATCTGGGCGTTTCGGGCGTATCCGCGCAAGCACATCGTGCGGCTCGGCGCGCTGATGAGCCTAATTTTTATGATTTTGGAGGCGTTGATTGGCGCGGGGTTGGTGCTGTTTGAGCGCGTGGCGACCGATGTCTCGTATGCGCGTGCAGTATGGATGGCGGCGCACCTGCTGAACACCTTCATCCTGCTGATGTGGATTATTCTCACGGCGTGGTGGGCGTCGGGCGGGGCGCGGTTCCCCCTGCGCGGGCAGGGCTGGACAGGCGTCGCGACGCTGGGCGCGCTGCTGCTGATGACGCTAATCGGCATGAGCGGCGCGATTACTGCGCTTGGCGACACCCTACTCCATTTGAATGTCATCCACACGAACCCCATCGTGGGCGAGACGCTGCTGGCGCTGCGCGTGTACCACCCCACACTGGCGGTCGGCATCGCCTTCTACATGCTGGTTGTCCTCACGCGCGTGATGCTGGATCGCCCCTCGCCGACCGCGTTCAAGTTGGGCGTCGGGTTCAACCTGCTCTATGTGGCGCAGCTCGGATTGGGGCTGCTGAATGTGTGGCTCAAAGCGCCTATCTGGATGCAACTCCTCCACCTGCTCATCACCGACATCCTGTGGATTATGTTGGTGGTGTTCAGCGCGACCGTGCTTGCGACGCGCCCGCAGGAGAAAGTCGCCCCTGTTCAGGTATAATTGAGTCGTGTTGAGATTCTTCGCTCCGCTCGGCGTGCGATGCTGAGCGCCGTAGGGCGTCATGCCGAGCGCAGCGAGGAATCTCCGACGCGCTTGGAGGACTATCAGTATGAATGTTCTTGAGGTTGTTCTGGGGCGCGAACTGTTGCCCCTCTACGAGAAAATAATGCAGGGCGAGCGGCTGTCGTTCGAGGACGGCATGACGCTCTATACCACGCCGAACCTATCGGGCGTGGGCTATCTGGCGAACATCGTGCGCGAGCGGCTCAACGGCGACTACGCCTACTACATCCGCAATCAGCACATCAACTACACCAATATCTGCAACAAGGGCTGCAAATTCTGTTCGTTTTATGCGCAAAAAGGCGGACCGAAGCCCTACACGCTCACGATGGAAGAGGTGCGCGAGCGGCTCCAAGCCTATCGGCACATCCCGATTACCGAAGTGCATATCGTGGGAGGCGTGAATCCGCGCTTGCCCTATCAGTATTACTTAGACCTCGTGCGCACGGTGAAGGCGGAGCGTCCTGAGGCGCATATCAAGGCGTTCACGGCAGTCGAGTGGGAAGAGATTGCGCGTGTGGCGAAGAAGCCGCTGGCGGAAGTGTTGCACGAGATGAAGCAGGCAGGGCTGGGCAGCGTGCCTGGCGGCGGCATCGAGGTGCTGAGCGACCGCATCCACGCCGAACTGTTCCCCAAGAAGATTAACGGCGCGCGTTGGAAGGCAATCGCCCGCGAAATCGCCGCCGCAGGGCTGAAACAGTACGCTACACTGCTGTACGGCATGGGCGAGACCCTTGAAGAGCGCGTGGACCACTTTATGCAACTGCGCGAGCTGCAGGACGAGACGGGGCACTTCTTGGCGATGACGCCGCTCTCGTTCCACCCTGAGGGGACGCAACTAACGCACCTGCCGCACCCCAGCGGCGACGATGACCTGCGCAATATCGCCGTTGCACGCCTGATGCTGGATAACTTCCCCCATATCAAGTCGTTCTGGATTATGAACACGCCTGCGATAACGCAGATTGCGCTGTGGTACGGCGCGGACGATGTGGACGGCACGGTGCATGAGTACGAGATTGTCTACCAAGACGACGCGCCGGGCGTGCGGCAGCAACTACTGACACGCGCGGAGCTGATTCGGCTCATCCGCGACGCTGGGCGTGTGCCTGTGGAGCGCGACAGCCTTTATCAGATTGTGCATCGCCCCGACGAGGACGCGCCGCCGCCTCCATCCAAACGCCTGCTGCGAGTGCTTTGACGGCTCAGTCCGCGCGTGCGCCCTGCTCTCTGCCTATTCTCAAACGCCCTCCGCCCTCCTTGACACCTGCCATCCCGAATGGTATACTTACGGCGTGTTCGGCACAGCGCGTGCGCCAAAACCGACGAGGGCAAGAGGATGGAAACCATATTACAGGCGACTCTGAAGATAATGGAAGGTCAATTCCACGGAGCGCAGGGTCAGTTGCGGGAGGCGCGGCGTTGTTATGAGGACGCGCTAGGCATGCTGCAGCATGAGCTGGATACTTAGGGGCAAGACGCGCCTGCCGATCTATGGCTGGCTGCCAGTGGTTGTCTCAACAACATCGGGTTGGTGTATCAAGCGCAGGGCGATTTGGGGCGGGCGTTGAAATACTACCAACAGGCGTTGCCAATCATACAACAAATTGCGCCCAACTCCCAAGAACACGCCACCGTCCTCAACAACATCGGGGATGTGTATAGAGCGCAGGGCGATTTGGGGCAGGCGTTGGAATATTTCCAGCAGGCGTTGGCAATCCTAGAACAAGTCGCACCCAACTCCGTAGAACACGCTGATACCCTTGGCAAAATAGGGTTTGTGTATGAAGCGCAAGGCGATTTGGAGCGGGCGTTGGCGTATCACCAACAGGCGTTGGCAATCCTAGAACAAATCGCGCCCAACTCCATAGAACACGCTGGCAATCTCGCCAGCATTGGGAGTGTGTATGAAGCGCAGGGCGATTTGGAGCGGGCGTTGGACTACTACCAACAGGCGTTGGCGATAGACCAAGCGATTGCCCCACAATCCCAACACACTGCCACAAACCTCAACAACATCGGGGGTGTGTATGATGCGCAGGGCGATTGGGAGCGGGCGTTGGAATACTTCCAACAGGCGTTGGCGATAACGGAGCAAGTCGCGCCCAACTCCCAAGAACACGCTACCATCCTCAACAACATCGGGTTTGTGTATCAAGCGCGGGGCGATTTGGAGCGGGCGTTGGAATATTTCCTACAGGCGTTGGTGATAGACCAAGTGATTGCCCCTCAATCCCAACAAACTGCCACAGACCTCACCAACATCGGGAGTGTGTATAAAGCGCAGGGCGATTTGGAGCGGGCGTTGGACTACTACCAACAGGCGTTGGCGATAACGGAGCAAGTCGCTCCTAACTTCATACAACACGCTAGTACCCTTAGCAACATCGGGGATGTGTATAGAGCGCAAGGCGATTTGGAGCGGGCGTTGGCGTGTTATCAGCAGTCGTTGACGATAACGGAGCAAGTCGCGCCCAACTCCATAGAACACGCTAGTACCCTTGGCAACATTGGGATTGTGTATGAAGCGCAGGGTGATTTGGGGCAGGCGTTGGAATATTTGCAGCAGTCGTTGGCAATCATACAACAAGTCGCACCTAACTCCATAGAACACGCTATTATCCTCAACATGATTGAGAGTGTGCGTCTAGCGCAGGGCGATTCGGGGCAGGCGTTGGCGACAACGGAGCAAGTTGCGACCAACTCCCAAGAACACGCTGCCAGCCTCAACAACACCGAGGATGTGTATGAAGCACAGGGCGATTTGGAGCAGGCGTTGGCGTATTATCAACAGTCGTTGGCAATCATAGAACAAGTCGCACCCAACTCCATAGAACACGCTGGTACCCTTAGCAGCATTGGGGTTGTGTATTATGCGCAGGGCGATTTGGGGCAGGCGTTGGACTACTACCAACAGGCGTTGGCGATAACGGAGCAGGTCGCTCCCAACTCCCAACGACACGCCACTATCCTCAACAACATCGGGGGTGTGCATTATGCGCAGGGCGATTTGGAGCGGGCGTTAGAATATTTCCTACAGGCGTTGGTGATAGACCAAGCGATTGCTCCCCACTCCCAACACACTGCCAGAGACCTCACCAACATCGGGTTTGTGTATCAAGCGCAGGGCGATTTGGGGCGGGCGTTGGACTACTACCAACAGGCGTTGGCAATCATACAACAAATCGCTCCCAACTCCCAACGACACGCCACTATCCTCAACAACATCGGGGATGTGTGTTATGCGCAGGGCGATTTGGAGCGGGCGTTGGACTGCTACAAAAAGGCGTTGGCAATCATACAACAAGTCGCGCCCAACTCCCAAGAATACGCTGGTATCCTCAACAACATCGGGCAGGTGTATGAAGTGCAGGGCGATTTGGGGCGGGCGTTGGCGTATTATCAACAGGCGTTGGCAATCATAGAACAAGTCGCGCCCTACTCCCAACTACACGCTACCATCCTCACTAGCATCGGGTTGGTGTATTATGCGCAGGGCGATTTGGAGCAGGCGTTGAAATACTACCAACAGGCGTTGGCGATAGACCAAGGGATTGCCTTCGGTAGGTAGACGACCTGCTGTGCAGGCGCGGTAGGAGGTTCGGGTTGTTTGTCGAACGGCAGCGTCGGCGATGGCGCGTGAAGCCGATGTGTTGGTTGTGGGCGCGGGCGTCGCAGGGCTGGTCGCCGCGCAGACGCTCGCCTCGCACGGCAAGCAGGTTCTTGTGCTGGAGGCGCGTGCGCGGGTAGGGGGACGGTTGCTGCGCCACGCGCTCGCGCCGAACCTCTGGATCGACTTGGGCGGGCAGTGGCTGGGACCCACGCAAGAGCGCGCCTACGCCCTCGCCCAGCAACTCGGCATCGAGCTGTTTCCCACCTACACGGAGGGCGAGAGCCTCGTCTACTTCGGCGGGCAGGCGCGACGCTACGCAGGCGCAATCCCGAAACTGGGGCTGATGCCCCTGCTGGACTTCGGCAACGCGATTGCCAAACTCGACAAGATGGCGCAACAAGTGCCTTTAGACGCCCCTTGGAACGCCCCCGACGCGCCCGCGTGGGACTCGATGACCTTCGCCAGCTGGATAGAACGCTCGATGCGCACGCGCGTGGGGCGGTGGGGGCTGAAACTCTTCTCGGAGGCGGTGTTCGCCGCCGAGCCGTATGAGTTCTCGCTGTTGCACGCGCTGTTTTATATTCACTCAGGTGGCGGGGTGGAGCGTCTAAGCAGCACGCGGGGTGGGGCGCAGCAAGATCGGTTCGTGGAGGGGGCGCAGAGCCTCGCGTTGCGCCTTGCCGAGCGGCTCGGCGAGCGCGTGATGGTGAGCCAGCCCGTGCGTCAAATCGCCCAGCGCGACGATAAAGTGCAGGCGACCACCCAAAGCGGCGCGACCTACACCGCACGCGCCGTCATCGTTGCCGTACCCCCCACGCTGGCAGGGCGCATCGAGTACGAACCGCCGCTGCCCCCCGCACGCGACCAGCTCACCCAACGCCTGCCCAACGGCTCGGTCATCAAGTGCTTCGCCGTGTACGACCGCCCCTTCTGGCGCGAGCAGGGACTAAGCGGCTTCGTCACGAGCGACTTGGAGCCACTCCACCTGGTGTTCGACAACTCGCCGCCCGATGGCTCGTGCGGTATCTTGCTGGGCTTTATGGAGGGCGCGTCGGCGCGGCGGATGAGCGCGGCAGGGTACGAGGCGCGACGCGCAGCGGCGATAGAGTGCCTCGTGCGCTACTTCGGCGAACGCGCCGCCCAGCCCGAACTCTATCTGGACCACGACTGGAGCGCGGAGACCTGGTCGCGCGGATGCTACGGCGCACACTTTCCCCCAGGCGCGTGGACGCAGTTCGGACACGCCCTGCGCCAGCCCGTCGGACGCATCTTCTGGGCAGGCACGGAGACCGCCACACGCTGGATGGGGTATATTGACGGCGCGATTGAGTCGGGCGTGCGCGCCGCGCAGGAGGTGTTGGAAACCCTGTGAAACTGGCGTATCTGGACTGTATCGGCGGTATCGCAGGCGATATGACGCTCGCCGCGCTGATAGAGGCGGGCGTCTCGGAAGCGGAGCTACTGGACGCCTTGCGCACCCTGCCCCTGTCGGGCTGGCAGTGGCGCAGCGAGCGCGTGGAGATCGAAGCCATCTACGCACGGCGCGTCTACATCACGCACGAGGAAGAGCAGCCGCACCGCCACCTCAGCGATGTGCTGGAGATTATCGAGCGGGGCGATTTGCCTGCTACCGTGAAGCAGAACGCGCGGGCGGTGTTCACGCGCTTGGCGCAGGCGGAGGCGGCGGTTCACGGCACGACGCCTGAGCGCATCCACTTCCACGAGGTGGGCGCAGTCGACGCGATTCTCGATGTGGTGGGCGCGTGCTGGGGGTTCCACGCGCTGGGGGTGGAGCGCATCCTCTGTTCGCCGTTGCCGATGGGGCGCGGCTTTGTGCAGGCGGCGCACGGAACGCTGCCGCTGCCTGCGCCCGCCGTCGCCGAGCTGCTGCGCGGCGTCCCCACCTACGGCGTCCCCATTCAGGGCGAGACCGTGACCCCCACGGGCGCGGCGATTGCTGTCGCGCTCAGCCAGCGGTTCGGACTGCAGCCCCCCATGCGCTGGGAGCAGATTGGCTACGGCGCAGGGCACGCCGACCGACCCCTGCCGAACCTGCTGCGTATCTTCGTCGGCGAGTCGACCGACGCGCTGCAGACGCCCACAGGCGACTGGGAAAGCATCGTGCAGATCGAGACCAACTTAGACAACGCCACGCCCCAGCAGCTCGGCTATGTGATGGAGCGTGCGCTGGAGCAGGGCGCGTTGGATGTGTTTATGACGCCCGTGCAGATGAAGAAGAACCGTCCCGGCGTGCAGATAACCGTGCTGGCGTCGCCTGAGCGTGCGGACGCGCTGATGAGCCTGCTCCTGCGCGAGACGCCCACGCTGGGCGTGCGCTACAGCCTGATGAACCGCCGCTGCCTCCAGCGCGATTACCAGCAGGTGGAGACGGCGTACGGCGTCGTGCGGGTCAAGCGGGCGCGTGAGGGCGGGCGCGTCCTGCACCTTGCGCCCGAATATGACGACTGCGCCGCCCTCGCGCGGCAACACGGCGCGCCCCTGCACGCGATTATGCAGGAAGCCCTGCAGAAAGCGCACGAGAGCGGGGATTGAACCGCACGCCTAATCTTCCCACAGCTCGCTGCGGCGCAGGGCGTCCAAGCTCATCGCCTTGATATGCCCATCCACGAACGCCACATTCGCGAAGCCGCCCTCGCGCGGGTTCTCGCGGTTGCGCAGCATGTGGCGTGGGTAGACATGCCCGTAGCTGAAGCGGCTCAGGGGCAGCTGCTCCGTCCACAGGCGCGGCGGCGTCACAAAGTAGTAGCCAATCCAGCGGTAGTTCGGGTCGCTCCCGCCCCCACGAGGCGGCGTCAGAGTCGCGCTCTCCACGAACATCAGAATCTCGGCAGGGCGCGACACCGCCGCCAGCGGCTTGCCACGAAACTCCTGCGAGTCGTAAATCGCGAGCGGCTCGCTCGGAACCGTCAGGAACGCCACATTGTAGCCCCACGCGGGGTGGCGACCGAAGATGTAGTCAAAATACTGGTAATTCGGTTGCCGATAGATGGTTTCTGGCTCGCTGGGGCACCAGAAGGCTTGGGGCGATTTCACATAGGGGCGCAGCAGCCAGGGCCACTGGTAGAAGCCGAGATTGCCGACGCTGCCGCCCGCTCCCAAGTACGCCCCGTGAAAGAGCGTCTCGTCGTAGTCTTGGATATACATCAGCCCCGCCATCGTCACTTGGCGCAGGTTCGAGGCGCAGGTGGTCTGCCGCGCCTTCTCACGCGCCTGCGCGAACACTGGGAACAGTATCGCCGCCAAGATAGCGATAATCGCAATCACCACCAGCAGTTCAATCAGCGTAAAGCCTCGCTTGCGCATACCTATCTACCTCCTGTGCGTCGGGCGCGTGCGCTAACACCCGTTCCCGAAGTGGAACAGCACTTGCAGCAGGTCGGCGTCGTCCACGACGCCGTCGCCGTTCAGGTCGGCTTGGGCGTCGTTGCTACCGAAGTTGAACAGCACGGTTAGCAGGTCGGCGTCGTCGGCGCAGCCGTCGCCGTTCACATCGCCTGCGACGCGATAGACCACCTGCAGCACGGGACCGCGCCCGCCCGAATCGTTGCGTGAGTAGAATCGGTAGAAGCGGTTGCCGCCCTGACCGCCGGGGTCCATGCGCGACACGAAGCCAATCCCCAACGCGCCGTTGTTCTGGTTCACCGCGGCGTTGAAGTACGGCTCAAACGCTTCAACATCTAACGGAACGGGTATCGCGAACGGCGCATCGGTGCGGTAGTTGGTCATCTGGCTCTCGCCGAAGATGGTCGCGCCGATTTCGGGGTTGTTGGGCGCGTTGTAGTCCCAAGTCTGCTCCGTGAAGTTCGTGTGGCTAAGGGGGCGCGCCTCTAACGGGAACAGTTCGCCCTCCGCGCGCGTGTAGCCGGGCGGCTGCGTCTGCACCACTGTAATCTGAGCGCGTATCACCTGATACTGCCTGCCTGCGGGGATGCCATTCAGTCGCCACTTCGCCAGCGCGTAAGAGAAGTTGAGTGCTGGGCGCGTCCCAGTCGGGTCTACCGCATTCGCGCCGTCGCCCCACACGCGCAATATCGCCGTGAACCCAGCGTTGAATGCGTTGTCATAGTACCACACATCGTCGGTCGGCTGCGCTTGATAGGTCTGCTGCGCTCGCGCGCCGAAACATAGGGTCAAACTCAACAAAGCCATAGCAATCCTCATCTTAGAACCTCCATAGTGTTTGTACGCTACGGCTTAATTGTGGGCTTTTGCACAAGCGGAATGCTACTCGCGCAGCGACAACTTTTTGCGGGCGGGCGACATCCGCATCACGCATTCCCCCGTTTCGGGTATCATACTAACGGTTCAATCAGCGAACACATAGAGGAGGCATCTATGCGATTGGTCGAACGGCTCAAAGGCAAGATTCACATGGCGCGCGTCACCGAGTCGCGCTTGGATTACATCGGCAGCATCGCGATTGACGAGGAGTTGATGGACGCGATTGGTTTAGAGCCTGGCGAGATGGTGCATGTATGGGTGATGGACAACGGCGAGCGGTTCCAGACCTATGCGATACCTGCGCCGCCTGGCTCAGGCGAGGTTGCGATTTACGGTTCGGCGGCGCACCGCGCCCAGAAAGGGCATCGCGTCATCATCGCCTGCACCACCTTCACCGATGAGTGGGTCGAGCCGAAGATGGTGCTGGTCAACGAGAAGAACCAAATCGTGCAGTACCTGCCGTTCAAAGTGCAAGCGATGCCTGTGGAGCTGTCCTGAGGTATACTATACGCGATGGAGAAACCCGCGTCGCTGCAGGCGGTCCTGTTCGATATCGACGGCACACTGATTGACACGGTTGATCTAATCGTAAAGGCGTTGGACTACACCTATCGGAAGCACTTGGGCGTTGCGTTGCCGCGCGCCGAGCTACGCCGACTGATTGGATTGCCGCTCAAGGCACAGATGCACTATTTAGATGACCGAATTCCAGGCAACGCCCCCCACGAACAGATGGAAGCGGACGAGGTGGCGTATTACAAAGCGCACCGCGAGATGGAGCGCGTGATTCCAGAGGCGGTACAAGCGGTGCAGACCGCGCGTTGCAAGGGCTACGCGACCGCGCTGGTGACCTCCAAGAACCGTGAGGAGCTGCAACTCGCCGCGCCGAAGCTGAACCTGGACGCCTATGTGGACGCTATCGTCACCGCCGATGACACCGCACGCCACAAGCCGTCCCCCGACCCTGTCTACAAGGCGTTGGAGTGGCTGCGCGTGCCGCCCGAACATGCGATTTACATCGGGGATACGGTGTTCGATATCAGTTGCGGGCGCGCAGCGGGCGTGCTGACCGCCGCCGTCGCTTGGGGCGCACACCTGCCTGAAGACCTCCGCGCGGCGCAGCCCGACTACTACTTTGAAACGCCCGCCGACCTGCTGCAGTGGGTGCAGCACTTGCCAGACATCCAAGACCATGCCAAGGCGAAAGCAGACGATTTCCGAAGCCGAATCCGCGCCGTTGGAGTTGGAGCGCGTCCAGGAGGCGAAGCCGACTGAAGCGACGCCAACCCGCCGACGCCGACGCAAAACCAGCGAACCCGCGCCTGAACCCGTTCAGGCGACGGTAGAGGCGACGCCGCCCGAAACGCCGAAACGCGCCCGCCGCAAGCGTAGCACCGACACTCCTGTCCGTGCTGATGAAGCGTCTGTGCTTGGACAGGAAAGTCCAAGCCACAGTAGCACGTACACTCCTGTCCGTGCTGAAGAACCTGCTGCGCTCGGACTGGAAAGTCCAAGCCACAGTGGCACGGACATTCCTGTCCGTGCCGATGAAGCGTCTGCGCTTGGACAGGAAAGTCCAAGCCCCAGTGGCACGGACATTCCTGTCCGTGCTGATGAA
>CALGZO010000048.1 GCA_937934465.1 uncultured Fimbriimonadales bacterium
CTGGATACCAGCGTGATTATCGACGGGCGCATCCGCGATATTCTGCGCACGGGGTTTTTGGAAGGCAAGCTCTATGTGCCGGGCTTCGTGCTGGATGAACTGCAATATATCGCCGATTCGGAGGACGCGCTGCGCCGCGCACGCGGCAGACGCGGACTCGATGTGCTGAAACAGTTGCAGGCAGACGCTGGTGAGAACTTAGAAGTGCGCATTCACGACCGCCTTGCTCCCCACACGGGCGACGAGGTTGACGCGCGGCTCGTGCGCCTTGCCAAAGCGATGCGAGCCGATATCGTCACGAACGACTACAACCTCAATCGCGTGGCGGAGTTGCAAGGCGTGCGCGTGTTGAACATCAACGAGCTCGCCGAGGCGGTGCGCATCCATGTGTTGCCCGGCGAGGAACTGACCGTGATTCCCATCCGCGAGGGTCAGGAACCCGATCAAGGCGTCGCCTACCTCGAAGACGGCACGATGGTCGTGGTCGAGAACGGGCGCGAGTATATCAATCAAGCCATCGATGTAGTGGTGACCAGCGTCTTGCAATCGGCGCGGGGCAAGATGCTCTTCGCGGAGCCGAAACTCGCCTCAGGCAAACCCGAAGGAGGGATCGACTATTCTTCACGCCCTTATTCTGGCGGCAGGAAGCGGCGTCCGATTCGGTAAAGGCGACAAACTTTGGCAGATAATCCACGGCGCGCCTGTGTGGCGGCACGCGCTGTGGCGCGTCGCGAGCTGCCCTGCCGTTCACTCCGCGACGGTGGCGGTCGCGCCCGACCACGCCGAGCCGTATGAAGCGTATCTCCGACGCTACCCTGCGCCCAAGCCTGTGCAGGTGTTGCCCTGCGGCGGCGCGACACGGCAGCAGACCGTGCGAAACGCGCTCGCGCACTTGCCCGACGGGGTGGAGTTCGTCGCCGTTCACGACGCCGCGCGCCCGCTGGTGAGCCGCGCGCTGATGGAGCGGTTGATTGCAGTCGCGCAGCGCCACGGCAGCGCGGTTCCCGCTTTACCTGTGCAAGACACCCTCAAGCGTGCGCCCGACGGCATTCAGGTACAACAGACCGAGCCGCGCGAGGGGCTGTATCGCGTGCAGACGCCCCAAATCTTTCGCGCTCAGTGGCTCATCGAGGCGCACCGCGCCGCCGCCGAGCAAGGGTTCACTCAAGCCACTGATGACGCGCAACTGCTCGAACGCGCAGGCTACCCCGTGTACTTGGCGCAGGGCGACCCGCGCAACCTTAAGCTCACCACACCCGACGACCTGCACCTGCTGCGCCTCTACTGGGGCGAAGGCGCACTCACGCGCACGGGAATCGGGTATGATATTCACACGCTAACGGAAGGGCGGAAGCTAATGCTGGGAGGCGTAGCCATCGACCACCCCTACGGGTTGCACGGACATTCGGACGCCGATGTGGTGCTGCACGCTATCTGTGATGCGCTGTTGGGCGCGGCGACGCTGGGCGACATCGGTATGCACTTCCCGAACACCGACCCGCGCTGGAAAGACGCCTCCAGCTTGGAACTGCTGTGTCAAGTGGGCGCGCTGTTGGAGCAGCACGGCTGGCGACCCATGCACCTCGACGCGATGACAATCGCCGAAGCGCCCAAACTCGCGCCCTATATCCCCGCCATGCGCAACCAAATCGCCCAAACGCTGGGCATCATGCCAGAGCAAGTGAGCCTCAAGGCGACTACCAACGAAGGCATGGACGCCGTCGGCGCGCGGCGCGCCATCGCCTGCTACGCAGTCGCCACGATCTATCCCGTTATAGGAGAGACCGACGATGAGTAAATCCCGACGCAAACAGGTGGAAATTGTCGATGTGACCTTTCGTAGCCCGCACCAAGACCTCAACGAGGCGGAGAAGCAGTATGTGCGCCGCAAACTGAGCAAGTTGGCGCGATTTTTCCACAAAATCTGGACGCTGGATGTGACCTACGAGCTGCTGCGCGGTCAGCACAGGGTCGCCGTGCTGGTGGACGCCGATGGGCAGAAGTTCCACCACGAGGAGACGGCGCACGAGTTCCGCGCCGCTGTCGACGCCGTCGTGCAGAAACTGGAGCATCAGCTCGCCCGCTACAAAGAGCGGCTGCAAAAGCGCGGACGCACGCCGCGTGAAGAGGTACTCGAAGCGACGCTCACCGAAACTCCAGAAGCGACTGAGGAAACCCCTCGCCGCAAGCCGACCCTGCGACGCACGGTGCTTATCCCGATGAAGCCGATGAGCGTGGAAGAGGCTATCTTACAGGCGCACTTGGAGCAAGCGCCTGTGTATGTGTTTCTGGACGCCGACACGAACCGCAACGGCGTGTTGGTGGAGGTGGAAGAGGGCGTCTACGATCTGATTCAGGGTATGGACTGAACCCAACCGCGGCGCTGCGTTGACCTATCCAATCGGCGCGACTTCAAACTCGCCTGCCTCCAGCGCGTGTAGCAGCGCCCATGCGGTATCCAGCGCGGTGAGGCAGGGGATGCCTGTCTCCACCGCCGCGCGGCGGATGAGCAACCCCTGTTGCTCGGCGCGGCGTTCGGGGCTGGGCGTGTTCACCAGCAGCTGCACGCGCTTGCCCGTGATGTAGTCCAGCAGGTCGGGCTTGCCTTGACCGATTTTGGGCACGACCTGCACGGGTAAGCCTGCCTCTTGCAGGGCGCGGGCGGTGCCCTCTGTGGCGTAGAGATGGAAACCCTTCTCGTGGAACGCGCGTGCGAGCGCGACGCCCTCGGCTTTGTCTTTGTCTGCCAGTGTGAGCAGCACATTACCCGCGCGCGGTATCTGAATCCCCGCTGCGACCATCGCTTTGTATAGCGCGGCGGCGTAGGTCTTGTCGATGCCCATTACCTCGCCTGTGGAGCGCATTTCGGGTCCGAGCGCGACCTCTACCTGCTTGAGCTTGAGGCTGGAGAACACAGGGGCTTTGACGGCGATTCGTTGAGTCGTCGGCGGGGACGCCGACGGTACGCTTTGGCTTGTCGGCAAGGAGGATGCCCCCACCTGCGCCGCCACCGCCAGCTGCACCATCGGCACATTCGTAATCTTGGATAGATACGGTACGGTGCGGCTCGCGCGAGGGTTCACTTCAATCACATAGACCTGCCCGTCCTGCACCACGAACTGCATGTTTACCAGCCCGCACACGCGCAGTGCTTTCGCGAGGCGCAGGGCGTAGTCTCGAATCTGCGCCTGCTCGGCTTCGGAGAGTGTTTGCGGCGGCACGACCGTCATGCTGTCGCCCGAATGCACGCCCGCGCGCTCGATATGCTCCATAATCGCTGGGATGAGGAAGTTCTCGCCGTCGCCAATCAGGTCCACCTCCGCCTCTTTGCCCTCGATGTATTTATCCACCAGCACTGGAGCGTCGGGGAACGCCAGCACCGCTGAATGCCAGTAGGTTTCCAGCTCGGCGTCGGTGCGCACGATTTCCATCGCGCGTCCGCCCAGCACATACGAGGGGCGTACCAGCACGGGGTAGCCCACCTGACGCGCCGTCGCCAACGCCTCTTCAAGGGTTAGCACCGCGCGTCCGGGTGGGCGCGGGATGTTCAACGCCTCCAACAGCGCGTCGAACCGACGGCGGTCTTCCGCGATGTCGATCGACTCAGGCGGCGTGCCGAGCATCGAGACGCCGAACGCCTGCAGCGACTTGACCAAGTTAATCGCCGTCTGCCCGCCGAACTGCACCAGCACGGGCGCATCACCCTCGTATTCCAGCACATTCAGCACATCTTCGGTTGTAATCGGGTCGAAGTAGAGCGCGTTGGAGGTGTCGAAATCGGTGGAGACGGTTTCGGGGTTGTTGTTGAGGATTATCGCGTAGTAGCCCAGCGCGCGCAGGGTCTTCACGGCGTGGACGGCGGAATAGTCGAACTCGATGCCCTGTCCGATTCGGATGGGTCCTGAGCCAAGCACGAGTGCCTTTTTGGGGTGCTGGGGCGCGGGGCGGTCGGAGACGCCGTGATAGGTGCTGTAGAAGTAGGGGGTATGCGCCTCGAACTCGCCAGCGCAGGTGTCGACCATCTTGAACGAGGCGGTAATCCCCAGTGCTTTGCGTCCTGCCCGCACCTGCGCCTCGCTCAGCCCCGTGATTTGCGCGAGGAACTTGTCTGAGAACTGCCACTCCTTGGCGCGGCGTAGGAGTTGCGCTACATCTCCCGCCCCCAGATTCACATCTCGGCGTGTCGCC
>CALGZO010000049.1 GCA_937934465.1 uncultured Fimbriimonadales bacterium
AACAAAAACGGGCGCGCGTCCACCCCCAACGCCGCCGCGACCTCAATCGCGAGCGCCGCCATCAGCACCGCCGTCGCGTTGTTGGACATCATCTCCGTTAGGGCGGAGGTGAGCAGATAGAACCCCGCCAGCGCGACCATCGGTCCCAGCGCGCCCAGCGCGCCGATGAAATTGGTGGTCAGCCAGCGCGCCGCGCCTGTGGTCTCCATCGCCGCGCCCAACCCCAACATCGCCCCCAACATAATCAGCAACCGCCAATCGATGGATTGCACGGCTTGGTCGGGCTTCAGACAGCCTGTAAGCACCATCAGCAGCGCGCCCGTAAGCGCAGTCACAGAGGTCGGATACCAACCCAGCGAGGCGACGGTCACCACCCCCGTCATAATCAGCCCAGCAAGAAGCGCGTGCGCCGCGCGCGGGCGCACGGTCTCCACCTGCGAGACCAAGATGAAATCGGGCAAGCGCAGCAGCTCCTGCAGGCGGTCGCGCTCGATTTGAACCACAATCGCGTCGCCTGCCATCAGCGGCGTGTCGGTGAACTGCTCCAACGCCATCTCTTGGCGGTGGCGCAACGCCAGCACGGTCGCGCCGAATCGGTTGCGGAAACGGCTGCTGCGCAAGGTCTCGCCTATCAGCGACGAGCTCGGCGTAATCACCAGCTCCGCCAGCATCGGCGGCTCGGCGTCAGGGTGCGGCGATTCATCGGCGATTACCCGCAATCCGTATGCGCTCTGCAGTTGCTGCAGGCGTTGCAGGTTGCACCGCACGCGCAGGATGTCGTCCTCTTGCAGC
The DNA here is from genome assembly GCA_937934465.1 of uncultured Fimbriimonadales bacterium. GTDB lineage: Bacteria > Armatimonadota > Fimbriimonadia > Fimbriimonadales > GBS-DC > GBS-DC. Next base: position 793 of record CALGZO010000049.1, read on the forward strand.
GTGCGGTCGGGCAGCGGCAGCAATCGCAACCCTTTACGCCAAATATCCAGCACCTCGATCCCCAACTCTTTCACGAGGTCGGCGTCCATCAATCGGCGTCCGACAGCTTTGGACTTCTCGGTGAGTTGAACTTCGGTGATGTACGCGCTGAGCGGATAGGCGTCCGTTAGGCTTGCGGCGGGGCGTCGTTCGGGCAGCAAGCGCATACCAATCAGGAACAGATACGCCAGCCCCAAACTCGCGAACACCAACCCCAGCGGCGTGAACTCGAACATCCCCATCGGGGCAATCCCGCGTTCTTGCGCTACGCCGTTCACTATCAGGTTCGTGGAAGTGCCAATCAGGGTACACACACCGCCCAGCATCGAAGCGTAGGAGAGAGGCAGCAGTAAACGCGAGGGGCTAAGGCGCGCCGTCTCCGCAACGACGAGCGCGAGCGGAATGAACAGCGCAACGACCGCCGTGTTGTTCACGAACGCTGAGAGGAACGCCGTAAGACCGAGCAACGCGCCAATCGCCAGCCACGCCGACCGACGCGCCAACTGCTCCAACCCACGCGCAACCCAACCGATGAACCCCGTGCGCTGCAGCCCCTCGCTCAATACGAACATCGAGGCAATCGTAATCACTGCGTCGTTGCTGAACCCACGCAGCCCGCGCTCCACGGGGATCAGACCGCTTACCAGCAGCGTCGCAAGCAACATCAGCGCGACAATCTCCGGTGGGAAACGGTTGCTCACAAACAGCGCAATCGCCGCCACGAGCAAGCCCAAAGTGAGCGCAATCTCAAGCGTCACGAAGCGTCAGCCCCCACAAGCACAGGCGCACGCGCCCGAACCCGACCGACAACCTCGCAAGCCACGCCGCCCTGAAACGCGACGACTGTCGCACAGCGCAAACCGTCCCTCTTTCGCGCACGCCGACAAAGCCACGAAACGCATACATGCATTTTACCCCGTGCAGAGAGCAAGGCATATTGCGCTCTGCTGACAGGTTGTGGTATACTTCACGCGCAATCAAGGAGGCGACGATGGCGGAACTGTTAGCTGCGCAACTGGTGCGAGACATACCGAACTTTCCAGAGCCGGGGATTATCTTCAAAGATATTACCCCCGTGCTGAAGCATCCGCAGGCGCTCAAAGAGGTGGTAGACCTGATGACCGAGCATGCGCGTCAGCTCAAGCCCGACTTGGTGGCGGGCATCGAATCGCGTGGGTTCGTGTTCGGGCTGCCGATAGCGATTAACTTGGGGCTGGGCTTCGTGCCCGTGCGTAAGTTGGGCAAGCTGCCCGGCGAGAAAATCAGCGAGGAGTACGCGCTGGAGTACGGCACGAACACAGTGGAGATGCATACCGACGCGGTGGAACCCGGGCAGCGCGTGGTGGTAGTGGACGACCTGCTGGCGACGGGCGGCACGGCAAGCGCCGCGGCGCGACTCATAGAACGGCTCGGCGGCACAGTGGCAGGCTTCACCTTCCTGGTCGAACTCACCTTCCTCGATGGACGCAAACATCTACGCGGCTACGATGTCTTCTCGCTCATCGAATACTAAGCCATGACCATCCGCGAACGATTAGAGCAGCTGGAGTATCAAAACCTCGCGCCCTATGCCGCCAAGAGCGCGGAATCGCGCGGGCGACCGACGCCAGAGCCGCCCGACCCCGTGCGCACCGCCTTCCAGCGCGACCGCGACCGCGTGGTGCATAGCAAAGCGTTCCGACGACTCAAACACAAAACGCAGGTGTTCCTCGACCCCAACGAAGACCACTACCGCACGCGCCTGACCCACACACTGGAAGTGGCGCAGATTGCCCGCACGATGAGCCGCGCCCTGCGCCTGAACGAAGACCTCACAGAAGCAATCGCGCTCGCGCACGACCTTGGGCATCCGCCGTTCGGACACACAGGCGAGGAGGCGTTGGACGAAATCCTGCAGCGATACCTCCCGAACGCCCGATTCCGCCACTACGAACAGAGCCTGCGCGTGGTGGATTGCATCGAGAAGGATGGACGCGGGCTGAACCTCACCCACGAAGTGCGCGAGGGCATCGTGGGACACTCGAAAGGGCGCGCCGACCTCACCGCCAGCGAAACCCAAAAAACCGTGCATCTCGAAGCCACTGTGGTGCGCATCGCCGACCGTATCGCCTACCTCAACCACGACCTCGACGATGGCTTCCGCTCAGGATTACTCACGCCCGACGACCTGCCGCGCGACCTCATCGAGTATCTCGGCGAGACCCACAGCGGACGCATCGCCCGCATGGTGATGGATGTGGTGGAACAGAGCGACGGCAAACCCACCGTGCAGATGAGCGAGCCAATGCTGCAGGCAGTGAACCAAATGAAGGAGTTCATGTTCGAGAACCTGTACCATCACCCGAAAGTGCAGCGCGAGCGCGAGAAGATGACGCGCATCATCCAGCAGATGTTCGAGTACTACATGGATAATCCGCAGGAGATGTCCGAGAAGTTCCGCCCCGCCGACTCGAGCATCGAGGCGCAGGTGCAAGCCGTGTGCGACTACATCGCAGGGATGACCGACCGCTACGCGCTCTATAAGTATACGCAGCTGTTCATGCCACGCAACTGGGAGGGGAGCGCGCCGTGAAGCTCAAGTGCCGCCACTGCGACGCGCCCATCACTTTGGACGACCTCACCTATATCGCCTATCACGCGCACACGATGGGCGCAAACCGTGTGGAGGTGCATTTCGAGTGTGCGCACTGCGGGCGTCGCGGCGAACGGATGCTCTCCCAAGCCGCATGGGACGAACTGATGCTGCGCTATTTGGAGAACGACGAACGCAGCATGCACGAGTGGATGACCACGCAGCAGCTCGGACCGATTACGGCAGAAGAGGTGCGCGCCGTGCGCCGCGCCCTACGCCAAGAGAACATCTTAGAGAGCCTGCGCGCCTGGGAACGCGCTCGCGGCGAAGAATCGATGGACTGATGCGGTATAATTAACGCGCAGGGGCCTGTAGCTCAGCGGCAGAGCAGGCGGCTCATAACCGCTTGGTCGCAGGTTCGAATCCTGCCGGGCCCACCAACCCCCGATTGCCCAACACTCTCAGCCGCGCCACGCCCCTACTCCGCCACGATGGTATAATTAATCTGGGTTGCGCCCGTAGCTCAATGGACAGAGCAGCGGCCTTCTAAGCCGTTGGTTGTGGGTTCGAGTCCCGCCGGGCGCGCCAGCGATATTCTCAGCGCGTGAACTTTTGCAGGGCTTGCAGCCGTTGCGCGAGGCTGGGATGCACCGCGTCGCTGGAGTGGTCGGGTTCGCGTCGGTGGAGCGTCGCAATGACGCGCAGCGCGCTCTGCAGGGCTTCCACTCCGTACTGGCTCACGGCGAAGGCGTCCGCTTCGCGCTCGTGGCGGCGGCGCAGGCGTTGCATCGGCAGCGTCAAACCGAACGCCATTAGCCCCAACCACACCAGAAGTCCCCACGGCGGGAGCTGATGGGCGAGCGGCGCGACGGCGACGGCTACCCCCACGCCGCCCGCCAGCGTCAGCGCCCAGAGCCGCACGAGCCGCTTGCGCTGGGCTAAATGCGCCACCTCGTGAGCGATCACGGCAAGTATCTGCTGTTCCGTCAGGCTGGCGAGCAGGTAGTCGGTCAGCGCGATTCTGCCCCCACTGAGCGCGAAGGCGTCCGCGCGACGCAGGCGCGCGCCATCCAGCACGACAATTTCACGCACCGTCACGCCCAACTCGCGTCCCAACCGTTGCGCCTCTTCCAACAAATGCGCGCGCACGGGCAGACAACGGACAGGGAACGGCGTGGCGCGTCGGGCGACGCTCAGCCCGCTGAGCAGCGCGACCAGCCCCATCGCGCTTACCGACAGCGCGCCCCACACGCCCGCCACGCGATACCGACCGCTCAGTAGATAATCCAGCATAAGCGCGCCCAGCCCGAAGGCGACTATCGGCGCAAGCGCGTCCCACACCATTCCTAACCGCGCAATCAGATACTCACGCGCACTGGCAGGAAGGTCGCGCTCCGCGCGCTCGATAGGATAGAGCCAGCGGAAAATCAGCCCGAACTCCGCCAGCGTCAGCCCGACGCTCATCAACAGGGCAAGCGCAGCCACCAACGCGCCCTGCGGATACAACAACGCCCCAATAGCGACTTTCGTGAGCATCGAGAACCATAGCAGGCGTCGGAGCCTGCGCGTGAGACGCCCTATCGGCGCAGACGCACGAACAGCTATCCGCCCGAACGCCACAACGCCGACGCTGATGAACACCTGAGCAAGCCACAGCACTGATGAGGAATTATCGGTAGGGGGAGGCAAATTTTGGTGGAGGCGGGGGGAATTGAACCCCCTTCCGAGACCGTTGCACACTCAGCGTCTACGAGCGTAGCCTTTCTTTGGATCTCGCGTGGACTGTCCCGAAAGGCAGGGCGCGCCCACGCCAGCTTCGTGTGTTGTCCTCTCTCAGCCCGAAGCGTAGCCTCGAGAGTCAGTCGATCTAGCCCACGCTCGGCTCGCCTCGGATCGACTGCAAGGCGAGCGGCGCGCTGCTAATTAGGCAGCGAGAGCATAGTTAGTGTTCGCACTTCTTGTGTGCCGCTTTTTTACGAGGCCAGCGGCGCCTCGACTCGCAACTGAGCGTCAAGCGTGTCCCGTCGAACCCTGACGCCCCCGTCTCATCACCTATTATACCCTATTTTCCCATCAAAAGTTCCAACCGTTCAACGCAAGTCCACCCGACGCATAAGCGCGGAGAGCCATCCGGGCGCGAACCGCTTCAGGTAGAGCGCAATCTTCTCGTAGCGCGCGATGTAGACCTCCTCTTTGCGTTTGTAGAGCGCGTTCACGATGTGTCGGGCGCATACTTCGGCGGGCATCCCCTTCGCGATGCGTTCGTCGAGTTGCCCATGCTCTTGCCCATCGCCGCGTAGGGCGTGCATCGAGACCTCCGTGCGCACGAAGCCGGGGCAAATCAGCGTAATCCGAACGCCCTGCGCGTAGACCTCCGAGCGCAGCGAGTCGAAGTAGCCGTGCAGGGCGTGCTTGGAGGCGCAGTAGGCGGACTGGCGCGGCGTGCTGAACTTGCCCAGCAGACTGCTCACCACCGCAATCTGCCCGCCCCCGCGCTCTATCATGTAGGGCAAGACCGTCTTGGTGAGCGAGATGACGCTGAAGTAGTTCACCTCCATAATCCGCCGATCCACGCTCAGGTCGGTCTCCAGCGCCAGCGAGCGTTGGGAGACGCCCGCGTTGTTGACGAGGATATCGACCTGTCCGAAATGTTCAATCGCTGCGCCGACGGCTGTGGGGTGGAACTCCAAGTCGGTGACATCGAAGGGCAGCAGGAGCGTCTTGCCCGCGCCTGTGCAGGCGTGTTGCACGGCTTCGAGCCGCTCGCGTCGTCGGGCGGTCAGAATGAGGTGCGCCCCCTCACGCGCGAAGGCATACGCCAACGCCTCGCCGATGCCCGACGACGCGCCTGTAATCCAGACCACCTTATTGCGGAACCGCATCGCTCAGATTGCCTGACGCGCCATCGCCGTCTCAGGCAGCTGCTCGCCCAATCGCGCGGCAATCTCTTCGGGGTTCTGCGCCACGCGGTACATATCCTCGCGCGCGATGAGTTTATGCTGGTACAAAAACAGCAGGTGATTGTCCAGCGAAATCATGCCCAGCTGCTGACCGGTCTGAATCGCCGATTCGATGCTGTGGATTTTGCGCTCGCGTATCATGTGTCCAATCGCGGGCGTGACATACATAATCTCGAAGGCGGCGACTCGTCCGGGGCGGTCAGCGCGGGGCAGCAGCAGTTGCGAGATAATCGCCACGAGGTTCGTGCTGAGCTGCACGCGGATTTGCTCCTGCTGTTCGTGGGGGAACACATCCACGATGCGCTCCACCGTGCGCGCCGCGCCTGTGGTGTGGACGGTGGCGAACACAAGGTGTCCTGTCTCGGCGGCGGTGATAGCGGCTTGAATGGTCTTGAGGTCGCGCATCTCGCCCACCAGAATCACATCAGGGTCCATGCGCATCGCCCGCACCACGCCCTCATCGAAACTGGGTACATCGACGCCCACCTCGCGCTGACTCACCACCGACTTCTTCGCTTCGTGGAAATACTCGATTGGGTCCTCGATGGTGATAATGTGCGTTTCGCGCGTGGCGTTGATGTAGTCGATCATCGTCGCCAGCGTGGTGGTTTTGCCAGAGCCTGTGGGACCCGTGACCAGCACCAGCCCGCGCGGCAGGTGCAGCAGGCGTTTGACCGTGTCGGGTAGCCCTATCTCCTCGAAGCTGCGCAGGCGGAAGGGGATGAGACGGAAGTTGATGGCGATAGAGCCTTTCTCGTAGTAGGCGGCGACACGGAACCGCGCTTTCGAGTGGGTGTAGCCGAAGTCGGCGGTGCGCACGCGCTCCAGTTCGTGAATCGCGCGGGGCGGCGCCACCTCGCGGAACAGCCGCTCCGTGTCGGCAGGACTGAGCTCGCCATACTCCTCCAGACGCACCAGTCGCCCGTGCAAACGCAGCGTGGCAGGCTCATGCGGCACGATGTGTATGTCAGAAGCCTCGCGCTCATAACAGATATCCAGCAACTGATCAGCCGATGCGAATTTCAGCATAAGAACGCCCTCCAGTGCCACTTAGATTCACGA
>CALGZO010000050.1 GCA_937934465.1 uncultured Fimbriimonadales bacterium
GAGAAGCCCGATATGGCGGCGTCGGCGTGGGACGCGCTGCTGGAGCAGGCGGGACGCTCGCTCATCGACGCGCTCCAACTCGCCTGTACCCTCTGGGAACACGGGCAGACCGCGTGGCTGCAGGACTTGCTCTACGGGCGCGGCTACGGCAAGCGACCCGCGTTCTGGCTACTGGCGCAGGCAATCAGCGAGATATTGCCTGCAGGCGACAAAGAGAAACAGCTCCTGCAGGGCTTGATGGCGCACAAACGGGATTAGGTACACTCTGTCAAGAGAGGTGAATTCAATGCGAACCTGGTATGAGGTTGCGCGCCCGCGCGCGGATATCCTGCGCGGCGATTTGGACGACGCGCTCTTCGCGGCGGACTTGGCGGATGTGGTGAAGGGGCGCGGTCCGCTCGAGTATCGCGACCCGGCGCGGTTCTTCGAGCAGACCCATCCCACGACGGGGTTGCTAAAGCTGCTGGCGTCGGCAGCGCAGCGGCTCGCGCACGGCGGGGGCGACTCGGTCATCCAGCTGCAGACGCCGTTCGGCGGGGGCAAGACGCACGCGCTGATTAGCCTCTATCACCTGTTCACCAGCGGGGAGCGCCATCGGCAGCACTCGCTGGTCGCCCGAACACTGGAGCAGGCGGGGCTGAGCGCGCTGCCACAGGTGCGCGTCGCGTGCTTTATCGGCACAGAAGCCGACCCGTTGCAGGGACGCACCCCGTGGGGCGAAATCGCGCACCAGCTCGGCATGTACGACCGCGTGGAGGAGCATGACCGCCGACGGCGTGCGCCCGGCGGCGAACAGCTCTACGCAATCGTCGCGGAACAGCCCACCCTCATCCTGCTGGACGAGCTCGTCGCCTATGCCGTGAGCGCGAAGGACTTCGCCGACCAGATTATGGTGTTCTGTCAGACGCTGACGGAGACGGTGCGCAGCGCGCGGCACAGCCTCATCGTCGCCACCCTGCCCAGCAGCGCGCCCTACGGCGAGGAGGGCGAACGCCAACTGCGCCAACTGGAGCAGATTTTCGGGCGCGTGCAAGCCATCTACACCCCCGTCGAAGGCGACGAGTTCTTCGAGGTCATCCGCCAGCGACTGTTCGAGGAGATTACCGACCCGACGGAGGCGCGCAACACGGTGGACGCCTTCTACGAACTGTATCAGCGCCACAGCGACTCGTTGCCGGACGAGGTGCGCCCGGACGCCTATCGCGAGCGGATGCGCCGCGCCTACCCGTTCCACCCCGAAATCATCGATGTGCTCTACAACCGCTGGAGCACCTTCACGACCTTCCAGCGCACGCGCGGCGTGCTGCGGTTCCTCGCCAATATGTTGTATGACCTGTATACCCGTCGCGAGCCGACGCCGCTCATCCTGCCCATGCATCTGAACCTGCGCAACGCCGCGCTACGCAGCGAACTCATCCGCCACATCGGCAATCAATACGAAGGCGTGGTGCACCAAGATATTCTGACCAACGCCGAGCAGCTCGACAAGCAACTGGGCAGCGAGTTCGCCCCCTATCGCGTGGCGTCGGGCTTGGCGAGCGTCATCTTCTTCGAATCGTTCGACGCGAGTGGGGCGAGCAAGGGCATCACCGAGCCACGCCTGCGCCTGGCTGCCCTGCAACCCAACTTGCCACCCTCCGTGATTGGCGACGCGCTGCACAAGATTGCCACCCACCTCTGGTATCTGCACAGCGAGAACGGACGCTACCGATTCGGCTTGCAACCGAACCTGAACCGCGTGGTGCTGGACGCGGAGGAGCGGGTGTCGCCGCAGGACGCGGAGCAGGAGCTGCGAAAGCAGGTGGCGCGCAAGGTGGGCAACGCGCTGGGCGAGACGCGCCTGTTCCCCGAACAGTCCAGCGACCTCCCCGACCAGAAACGGCTGTGCTTGGCGATACTTGCGCCACGCCACACGAACGCCTCCAGCGAGACGCGCGACCTGGTTCAGGAACTCTTGGAACGCTACGGCGGTCAGCCGCGCGTGCATCGCAACTGCGTCGTCGTGCTGGTCGCCGACGCGGGCGAGATGGACACGCTGCAAAGGCGCGTGAAGCAGCTCCTTGCGCTGCGCGCCGTCCGCGACGACGCCAGCCTCTACCCAGAGCTCAGCGCGGAAGACAAAGCGCAGTTAGAAAGCCGACTCGAGAGTGCGGAGCGGGCGGTGGAGGATCTCGTGCTCGGAGTGTATCGCCACCTGTGTCTGTGGCGCGGGCAGGGCGTCGAGTGGCGCAACTTGGGCATCCCCACTGCAGGCGACCGACGGAGCCTCTCCGAGCGCGTGCGCCGCTACCTCGAAAACGAAGATTTGCTGCTGAAAACGCTCTCGCCGCGCATGATGCTGGAAAAAGCCGTCGGCAACACGGAGGAGAAGCCCGTGCGCGAGATTGTCGACGCCTTCTACCGCTACGCGCACCTGCCGATGATCGAGAGCGACGAGGTGGCGCTGGACGCGATTGCGCGCGGCGTGCGCGAGGGGCTGTTCGGCGTCCGCATCGGCGAGCAGGTCTACTACCAGCAGGAGCCGCCGCGCTCCGCGCTGGAGTACGACGCCGTGCTGGTGCGCTACCCTGAAGTGCAGCAGCCGTCGCCCGCCACAACGCAACCTTCCACCGTGCAAGAAACAAAGGGCACAGCGATAACGGCGACGAACGGAGGCGTTACTATTGCCCCGCCGCCTCCGCCTCCCAAGCCGAATCAACCCAGCTACCAGCGCTACGCCCTGCGCGCCGTCGTGCCCAGCGAGAAGATGAGCGAGTTCGCCACAGGCGTCGTCGCGCAAATTATGCAGCGAACGGGGCTAAACTTCCGATTCACCATCGAGTTCGAGGTGAAGGGCGAGCTGCCGCGCGAGCTGGTCGATATCTCTATTCGCGAGACGCTTCGTCAAATCAACGCGGAAATCCAACATGAGCAGAAGGAGTGAGCATGGGGTCGACGCCTTATGTGCCTGGCAGCGTGATCGAGTCGCCCAGCTTCCCGGAGCCAGTGGAGATTATTCGGCTGGAGCCGATAAGCGCGGGCTACTGGCAACTGCAGGCGCGCGGTCGCGATAGCAACCAGTCGTACCAGCGCGTCGTGAGCGACGCCGACCTGCAGCAGATGCAGTTGACGCCCGCGCCGACGCTCGATTTCCGCGCCGACCCCGAAGCGTTCTTCCTTGCCCTGGAGGCGCACCGCCTGCACTACGCCTACCTGTTCGATCCGCTGCTGGCGGTGAATGTCTCGCAGATTGACCCCCTGCCCCACCAGATCGAAGCGGTGTACCACTACATCCTGCGCCAGCCCGATGTGCGCTTCCTGCTCGCCGACGACCCCGGCGCGGGCAAGACCATCATGGCGGGACTGCTCATCGAGGAGCTCAAGTATCGCGGCGTGGCGCGACGCATCCTGCTCGTGACGCCCGGACACCTCAAACTCCAGTGGCAACGCGAAATGAAAGAGAAGTTCGGCGAGCAGTTCGTGATGGTCGACCGCGCCGTGCAGAACGCGCACTGGGGACGCAATATATGGCTGGAGCAGAACCAAATCATCACTTCGATGGACTTCGCCAAGGGCGAGGATGTGATGGTGGGGCTGAGCGAAGCGCACTGGGACTTGGTGATAGTGGATGAGGCGCACAAGATGGCGGCGTACCAGTACGGTCGGAAGACCTCCAAGACGAAGCGCTATCGCCTGGGCGAGCTGCTCTCGCAGCGCACAGCAGGCTTGCTCTTGCTGACCGCCACCCCGCACCGCGGCGACCCAGAGAACTTCCGCCTGTTCCTGGATTTGCTACGCCCTGGCTTTTTCGGCGACACAGAGACGCTGGAGCAGTCGGTGGCGCAGCGCGATAACCCGCTCTTCCTGCGCCGCCTCAAGGAAGACCTGAAAGACTTTCACGGACGCCCACTCTTCCCGCCACGCCATGTCATCACGCGCAGCTTCCAACTCAGCGACGACGAGAAACAGCTCTACAACAATCTCACCCAATATGTCGAGGAGGAGTATAACCGCGCGTTGCAGGGCGACAATCGCAACACGGCGTTCGCGCTCATCCTGCTCCAGCGGCGGTTCGCCTCCAGCATCTACGCCGCGCGCAAATCGCTCGAACGGCGCAAACAGCGACTCGAAAAACTCCTGCAAACGGGGCAACGCTTCACCGAAGAGGGACAGGGCTTGCTCTACCCCGACTGGGATGAGCTCGACGACATGGATGAAGGCGAGCGCATCCAAATCGAGGACGAACTGCTGGAGAAACTCACCAACGCCCGCACGCAGGCGGAGCTGCGTAAAGAAATCGAGACGCTTGACCAGCTGGTGAAACTCGCCAAAGCGGCGGAACGGCAAGACTACGAGACCAAGTTCCGCGAGCTGGTGGAGGTGGTGCAGGAGCTGAACCTACGCAACGAGCAGGAGAAGCTGCTGGTGTTCACAGAGTCGCGCGATACGCTGAACTACCTGGTGCGCAAACTGCGCGGGATGGGCTTTGGGGTGGTCGAGTTGCACGGCGGGATGAGCCTCGACGAGCGCATCCGCGCCGAACACGAGTTCCGCCACCACTATCAGGTCATGGTCTCCACCGAAGCGGGCGGCGAGGGCATCAACCTGCAGTTCTGCTCGCTGATGATTAACTACGACATCCCTTGGAACCCCAACCGCTTGGAGCAGCGTATGGGGCGTATCCACCGCTATGGGCAAACCCGCGAGGTCTACATCTACAATCTCGTGGCAGCAGATACGCGCGAAGGCGAGGTGCTTGCCGCCCTGCTGGAGAAGCTGGAGCAAATCAAGCAGCAGCTCGGCTCGGATCGGGTGTTCGATGTTATCAACGATGTGCTGGATAGGAACCTGCGCGATCTGATTATCGACGCCATCACGAATCGGCGCAACTGGCAAGAGATTGTACGCGAGCTGCAGGCGACGCCCGACGCCGAGCTGATTGAGCGCGTGCGTCAGGCGACCCAAGAATCGCTGGCGACGCGCCATATCGACATGCAGGCGATATTGGGCGAGACGCGCCGTGCCCGCGAGAACCGCCTCAGCCCCGAATATGTGGAACAGTTCTTCGAACGCGCCGCGCGCCTGCTGAACATCGAAGCGCAGCGCGACTCCAAGGGCGTATGGCGCGTCGCCAAAGTGCCCTACGAACTCCGACACCTCCCCGAAGGCTTCAAACGGCAATACGGCGAGGTGTATGCCAGCTACAGCCAAATCGCGTTTGACAAGCACATCGCCCGCGAGCGAGGCGTCGAGTTCGTCGCGCTGGGGCATCCCCTGCTGGAATCGATAAGCCACTCCCTGCGCGAGAAGCACGCGCCCGACCTCCAGCGCGGCGCACGCTTCGGCGACCCGACAGGCAGACTCGACGGCTGGCTCTACTACTACCTCATCACCCTGCGCGACGGAACCAACCAAGTCGCCGCACACCAGATTGTCCCGCTCTATGTCGACACGAACTGCCACATCCACCGAGTCAACTCATCGATCTTGTGGGACTTGGAGCCGCTCCCTGCCGAGCAAGCAGTGGCGCCGCCGCCGCTCACAGAACAGCACATAGGGGGCTACCTCATCGCGAACCTGCTGGAACCTGCACGCGAGGAGCTGACTCGGTACCGCAAGCAGTTGAGCGCAATCAAACGCAAGTACGGCATCGCGTCGCTGAATCGGCGTATCGGCGAACTGATAGAGAAGGAGCTGCGCCCCGACCTGCCCGAAGTGGAGAAGACCAACATTCGCCGTCGCAAAGAGGAAGCGGAACGGCAGCGCCAGGAGCTGGAACAGCAGATTATGCGCGAGGAGAGCATCACTTTCGATTTGCCGCGCCTGCTGGCAATCGCACGGGTCGCGCCGCACCCCACTGCGCACGCCATGGCGCCCAACCCCGACATCGAACAAATAGGGATGCAGGTCGCCATGGCATACGAACGCGCGCAGGGACGCACGCCTGTCGATGTCTCGCTGGAGTGTCTCGGCTACGACATCCGCTCCGAGTCGCCCGACGGGAGCGTGCGCTACATCGAGGTCAAGGCGCGGGCGCACGCAGGCGACATCGTGCTGACGCCCAACGAATGGATTATGGCGCGTCGGCTGGGCGAGGAGTATTGGCTCTACATCGTCAGCGACGCCGCCTCCGAGCCAATCCTGCACCGCATCCAGAACCCCGCCGCTCGCCTCCATCCCACGCCCATTCAGGAAATCCGCTACTATAAGATTAACCACGCTGAGTGGCGCCAGCAGGCGGAGCAACCATAAGGCGACGCAGCCGTTTGAACGCCGACTGCGCAACTGCGGAACAGTTGAAGGGTATACTACGCTGCGCGATGGGAGGCGAACTGAGTTGCGAGGCGTGATTATCGCAGGCGGGCTGGGCACGCGCCTACGCCCACTCACCCTGCGCCGTCCAAAACCGCTGATGCCCGTGGCGAACCGCGCGTTTTTGGAGTACCAAGTCGCTCAGCTGAAAGCCGCTGGCGCGGATGAAATCGTGTTCGCCACGAACTACTTGGCGGAGCGCATCGAGGCGCACTTCGGCGACGGC
>CALGZO010000051.1 GCA_937934465.1 uncultured Fimbriimonadales bacterium
CGAGTCGCGATTCTCGATATACTTGCCCACCAGCGCGATGCGGCATCGGTGGCTCGGACGCTTGATACGCTCCACGATTCGTTCCCACTCTGTCAGGTCGGGCGCCGTGTCGGGCAGTCCCAGTCGGCGCAGGGTCAGCCGTGCCAGCCCCGCCTGCTCAAAAAGCAGCGGAATCTCATAAATCGTCTCCACATCGAGCGATTCGATGACCGCGTTTTGCGCCACATCGGTAAACAGGGAGATTTTGGCGCGGACCTCCTCCGGCAACGGAACGCGCGTGCGGCAGATGAGCACATCGGGCGTGATACCAATCTCGCGCAACTTAATCACGCTGTGCTGAGTCGGTTTGGTTTTAATCTCGTCCCAGCGTCCGACGGTCGGGATCAGCGTGACATGCACATACATCACATTTTCCGCGCCTGCGTCTTTGCGGAATTGGCGGATGGCTTCCAGAAAGGGCAGGCTTTCGATGTCGCCGACCGTGCCGCCGATTTCGGCAATCACAATCTCGGCGTTCTGCTCGCGCCCCACACGGCGGATATGCTCCTTGATTTCGTCTGTGATGTGGGGGATGACCTGCACGGTTGCGCCGAGATAGTCGCCCCGCCGCTCTTTGTCGATCACGGACTTGTAGATGCGCCCTGTGGTGACATTCGAGTGGCGCGTGCAGTTCACATCCAAGAAGCGTTCGTAGTGCCCCAAGTCCAAGTCGGTCTCTGCGCCGTCGTCGGTCACGAACACTTCGCCGTGTTGGTAGGGGTTCATCGTGCCTGCGTCGACATTGATGTAGGGGTCCATTTTGAGGGGGGCGACGGTGTAGCCCCTGCTACGCAGGAGCCTGCCCAGACTTGCGGCGGCGATGCCCTTGCCAATCGAGCTGACTACGCCGCCCGTGACGAAGATATATTTTGTGGACACGCGCGTTGCCTCCTTCAGCGACGGCGATAGTGTACCCCACGCTACGGGCGGAAGACGATTCGGGGCGCGTGGCGGTATGCCTCATACTGTTCTGCGACGCCTGCTTGCTCGGTGCGGGCTTTATGCAGCCACAGGCGGTAGCGGAAGGTAAGCGTGTCGCCTTTCTTGAGGGTATGGTCGCCCTCGCCTTTGGGCGTTCCCGCAACGAAGTCGTGGACGCCGAACGGGTTCGCGGCGAACAGTCCGTAGTCGCGCACATGCCAGTAGGTGGGGTGGCGCAGGTTCGCTGGGTGGTCGAAAATCGCCACGCCGACCACCTCGCCTTCCAGCAGCCCTGTGTAGTCGCACCAAGGGGCGCGTTTGCCCCATGCGTCGCGGTCGCGCTGCCCGGCGGCGTTCACAATCTGCCCGCCCGCGTTGCGCGTGACCTCCATGCTGCTGGCGACGCGCACGCCGAATGTGCCCTCCTTCGTGTCGCCGAACTTCACATCCATCTCCAGCGCAGTGAGCGACACGATGTAGTCCAGCCAGCGCGAGTCGGGCGCGTGGTAGCAGATAATCTCGGTGCGCTCGCCCAGAATCGGCTTGCCGTCGGGCGTCCGCCACTCGTTGCGCGCCGCCCAACGCGCCAGCACAGGTCCCGACTCGATCGTCTCCAGCGCAAGGTGCACGATTGAACCGCGATTATTTCCCTCTGTCCAGAAATCGACGCCGTTCACCTCGCCGTGGGTGAACCAGATGGAGCGGTGGTGGGGGTGGTCGGTGGTTTCGCCTGCGACGCGCTGCATGGGGAAGTGGCGCGTGATGGGTTTCTCGGTGGGTCCCATCACGGGGTAGAGGTAGGGCTTCGGCGCGCCGCGAAACACATAGGCGGTGAACGGCTTGCCCTGATAGCGGATTTGGAGCGCGTTCTCGGTTTGCGTGTGCTGGTAGCCCTCTGTAGGGCGCGGGTGTGGGCGCAGGGTGTAGAGCTTGGTTTTACCGCGCGGCAGGTCGGGTTCAATCCACACGATGTAGCGTTTGCCGTCGACGCGCGCCAGTTGCGCGGGGATGAAGTGTGCGCCGTGTTGCAGCGCGAGCGGTTCGCGCGGCGGCGCGCCGCCGCGCCACTCCATCCAGAGGGGGGCGTGCTGGTAGCTCGCCGCCGTCGCCTGCACCGTGATACGCACGGGGTCGGTCTCCTCCTGCATCATCACGCGATTATACCTTGCTTCGCCGTTGAATACCCGAAGGCTACGACGCGCCGTATTTCGCCCGAAGATTGCGCGCCGCCTGCACCATATGCTTCAGCGCGGGCACGACCTCGTCCCACTTGCGCGTTTTCAGACCGCAGTCGGGGTTCACCCAGAACTGCTCGTTCGGGAAGACGCGGATTGCCCGTTCCATCACGGTCTCGATAGATTCCACGCTGGGGATGGCAGGGGTATGCACATCGAACACGCCGGGACCGATTTGCCGCGCGTAGTTATAGTGTTCGAACGCGCTGATGACCTCGCCTTTGGCGCGTGCGGCTTCCATCGTGATGACATCGGCGTCCATCCAGTCGATGTAGTGCAGCACGGCGTTGAACTCGGAGTAGCACATGTGGGTATGCACTTGGGTTTCGGGTTTGGCGCGAGCGGCGAGTTTGAACGCCTGCGCCGCCCAGCGGAAGTAGGCGTCCCAATCGGCGCGTTTGAGCGGCGCTTTCTCGCGGTAGGCAGGCTCGTCGATCTGGATAATCGGGATGCCCGCCGCCTCCAAGTCGCGCACCTCGTCGTTGAGCGCCAGCCCAATCTGATAAGCGACCTGCTCGATGGGGATGTCCTCGCGCACATAGCTCCACGCAATGATGGTCACAGGTCCTGTGAGCATACCCTTCACGGGTTTTGGCGTGAGCGACTGGGCGAAGGCGACCTCTTTGACGGTCATCGGCTCGGTGCGCGCCACATCGCCGTAGATGATGGGCGGTCGGTAGACGCGCGTGCCATACGAGAGCAGCCAGCCCTGCCCTGTGAAGGCGATGCCCTCCATCTTCTCCGCAAAGAACTCCACCATATCGGTGCGCTCATACTCGCCATGCACCAGCACATCCAGCCCCAGCTCCTCTTGGAACTGCACCAGCTCGCGGATTTGGTTCTGGATATAGGTCTCGTACTCTTGGGCGGAGATTTTGCCCGTGCGGTAGGCTTGGCGCATCTGACGCACTTCGGGCGTCTGCGGGAAGCTGCCGATGGTAGTGGCAGGGAACAAGGGCAGTTTGAGGCGTTCGCGCTGTATCTTGTCGCGCTCTGCGTAGGGCAGCGCACGCTCGAAGTCTTCTGGCGTGAGGTTCGCCACGCGCTGTTGCACCGCCTGCGAATACCAGTGGTCGGTGGGGTGCTGATAGGCGTTCCATGCGCGTGTGGCGTCGTTCGCGCCGTCGGTCAGCAGGGTCTTGAGCAATCGCAGCTCTTGCAGTCGCTCTTTGGCGAAGGCGATACGCTCGCGCAGGGCAGGGTCTAACTGCGTTTCTGGCTCGACGGTGACGGGTAGGTGCGCCAGTGGGGCGGCGTTGGAGAGCCACAGCGTCGCGCCTGTCTGCGCCTGCAGCTGTCGCACGCGCGTCGCCGTCGCCTCTAAGTCGGTCTTCCACACATTCCGCCCGTCCACCACGCCAGCAATCAGGATTTTATCGCTGGGGAAGCCGTGCTGCGCGAGGTGGTCGTAGTTGCGCTTGCCATGCACCAAGTCCAGCCCGATGCCCCTGATTGGCAGGTCGTACAGTTGGGGCAGGAAGTCCACGCTATCGTAGTAAGTGAAGAGCAATATCGGCGCGGTTTGACCCAGCGTGTGGTAGGCGGCGCGTATCGCTTGCACATCGGCTTCAGACACATCCATCGCGAAGGCGGGTTCGTCGATATGCACATACGCCGCGCCCGACTCGCTGAGGCTCCGCAAAATCTCGGCGTAGGTGGGCGTGAGCGTTTCCAAGAGCGCGGGCAGCTGCTCTGGCTCCAGCCCGCGACTGAGGCGCAGGAAAGTGTAGGGTCCAATCAGATAGGGGTAGCCCGTATGGTGTTCCGCATGCATCTGTTGGGGTTTGTTCCAGTGCGTGTGGAACTCGGCGTCGCTGACATCGGGCGCGTGGTAGAACATCTCGGTCTCGAACCAGCGGCGCAGGGCGAAGAGCGGTTTGCGCCACCACGCCTTGAACTCACTCACGGGCGATAGGCGCGAGACCAGATAGTGATAGTTGGTGTTGAACCACTTGGTCATGGGTAGGGCGTCTGCGCCGCGCGCCAACTCGAAGTAGGCGTTCAGATTGGACGGCTCGACAGGGTAGACGCCCAGCATAATCGCTGTGTCGAGCATATTATCGTACAGGGTCAGCTCGCCGACGGGGTAGGCGTCGACGCTCTGCGCATAGGTCGCAAGGCGCGCACGCTCTAACTCGCGAATCCCCTGACGGAGCTCCGCTTCGCTCACTTTGCCTTGCCAGTAGCCCTCGATAATTTTCTTGAATTCACGGTTCTCACCCAAGCGTGGGTAGCCGTAAGCGTAGGTCTGCATAGTCTGCCTCCTTAATTGGTTATTTCTTTTCGCTCCACGAGAGTACGACGCGCGTTTGATTTTTTTCGCGGGTGGCGGAGATTCCTGCGGTAATCGTGTCGGACTGCCCCAGCACCAACGCTTCCTCGCCCTGTGCGGTCTTCTGTGCCAGTTTGCGTACTGTCAGCCCGCGTGTGTTGAACTCCGCCTCGTAGAAATCGGATACGGCTTGCAGGGGCGCGTCGCCGACGATTTCCACTTGGATGCCGTTGAAGCCGTCCGTTTGCGTGCGCAGGGTATTGGTGATTTTGAACCCTTTATAGATGGGGAGTGGGAAGTCGTCGGGCGTCTGGGCAGTTGGCGTGGGTTTCTGACTGTTCGGGTCGGGCGCAGGTTCGGCTTGCGGGGCAGGCAGGGGCGGTTCCAGCGGCTGGATTGCCGTGCCGCTATCGGGCGGGGGCGAAGCGGCGGTCTCTTGGGACTGGTTGCTGCAACCCGCGAGCAGCCATATCAGCCCACCAAGCGTCAGCGCGCCCGCTATAACTCTGAATTCTCGCATCGTTTGCCTCACAGGGCTGTAGGATACCCAACAGGAGCCAAGCAGTGTAATTGGGGGCGTTATGTTGACCGAGTAGCGTGTACTTGATTTGGTGAAAAATCCAGAAGGACGCCATATGAGTTCAAGGAAGCGCGTCGTCAAATCAGCGATGAGGAAGTCGCCAAGTACTGCGTTGCATTGAGTCCCTCAAATGTGAAAACGCCGCCAAAGTATTGAATAAATCCTTCATGGCATCGGAGACGCCTCGCTGCGCTCGGCACGGCAAGAGCCAAGCGAAGGCTGTCATTCCGAGCCACAGCGAGGCGTGTTACCTCCAGTGCCCGCTTTTTTGAACACCCCCTCTGAACCCCTTGACACAAGACAGCGAAATCGGGTATTAATTGTCAGTCAACTCATCAGGTCTAATGAGTTGACAAGGAGGCGTGCTTATGCAAATACGATGGAGCTGGTTCAGTTGGAGCGTGCTACTGTTTGCGACGATGATTCTGCTCGGTGCTTGCGGGAATCAGTCTGCCCCTGCTTCGAACGGCGCATCGGCGTCTGATGGGGTCAAAACCGAAACGCCTGCCCCTACGGACGCTGCCTCGAAGCCTGCTGAAGGCGCAACCGAGACCGCCGATGCGGGGCTGGCGGCGAAAGGCCGCTTGGTCTTCCTCAAGAACGGCTGCAACACATGTCACATGGCAGGCAGCAACCAGTTAGGTCCCAGCTTGTATGGTCTTTACGGTTCCGAAGTCAAGTTGAAAGATGGCTCCACTGTGATTGCCGACGAGGAGTATATTCGCGAGTCGATTGTGGAGCCGACCAAGAAGCTGGTGGCGGGCTACTCGCCTGTGATGGTGGCGTACAAGCTGCCCGAAGAGGAGTTGGAGCAGCTGGTTGCGTACATCAAATCGCTCAAAGATCAGTCGCCGAAGAAGTGAGCGTGCGTTGCGTCGTGCTTAGGCGACCGAATTTTGTTAAATTCGGGGTGAATTTGCCCCGAAAAGGGCTTAAACCCTTGACAAACCTGTCAAGGGCATGGTATTATATAGTCCGCTTCGAGCAAGGGACTCGGAGCGGGAAACTACCTTGAAATCCCAAAAGTGCGTGCAGAGAGGGCGATGCCCTTGACAAACGCGCCTGGGATGTGGTATAATCAGACTCGCCGACGCAACTCATGGGAGTTTGTCGGCGTGTGCGTACCTTGAAAACCGGGCAGGTAAGCAGACGCTTTGCGAGCTCAGTCAACGATTCGGAAAACGAGCCCGCTTCGGCGGGACAGAGTTTTCTGACGGAGAGTTTGATCCTGGCTCAGGGCGAACGCTGGCGGCGTGCCTTAGACATGCAAGTCGAGCGGTAGACTCCCTTCGGGGAGTTGAGAGCGGCGAACGGCGGAGTAACACGTGGGTAACCTGCCCCGAAGACTGGGACAACCCGGGGAAACTCGGGCTAATACCGGATGTGGATGCGTCGGTTTCGGCTGAGGCATCTAAACGGGTTTCCGCTTCGGGATGGGCCCGCGGCCTATCAGGTAGTTGGTGAGGTAATGGCTCACCAAGCCGACGACGGGTAGCCGGTCTGAGAGGACGATCGGCCCGAGGGGCACTGAGACACGGGCCCCACTCCTACGGGAGGCAGCAGTCGGGAATTTTGGGCAATGGGCGCAAGCCTGACCCAGCGACGCCGCGTGGAGGACGAAGCCCTTCGGGGTGTAAACTCCTTTAAGCAGGGACGAACGCAGACGGTACCTGCAGAATAAGCCCCGGCTAACTACGTGCCAGCAGCCGCGGTAATACGTAGGGGGCGAGCGTTGCCCGAATTTACTGGGCGTAAAGCGCACGTAGGCGGCTCCGTAAGTCTGGTGTGAAATCTCACGGCTCAACCGAGAGGCTGCACCAGATACTGCGGAGCTCGAGGACGGGAGAGGAGATTGGAATTCCCGGTGTAGCGGTGAAATGCATTGATATCGGGAGGAACACCAGTGGCGAAGGCGGATCTCTGGCCCGTTGCTGACGCTGAGGTGCGAAAGCTGGGGGAGCGAAAGGGATTAGATACCCCTGTAGTCCCAGCCCTAAACGATGGGCGCTAGATGTCGGGGAATACTCCTCGGTGTCGTAGCTAACGCATTAAGCGCCCCGCCTGGGGAGTACGGCCGCAAGGTTGAAACTCAAAGGAATTGACGGGGGCCCGCACAAGCGGTGGAGCATGTGGATTAATTCGATACAAACCGAAGAACCTTACCTGGGCTTGACATCCACGAGCAACTCCCTGGAAACAGGGAGCCTCGATGGGGAAACCCATCGACCCGTGGACACCGGTTGCATGGCTGTCGTCAGCTCGTGCCGTGAGGTGTTGGGTTAAGTCCCGCAACGAGCGCAACCCTCGTCCTCTGTTGCCAGCGGGTAACGCCGGGCACTCGGAGGAGACTGCCGTGGTCAACACGGAGGAAGGTGGGGACGACGTCAAGTCAGCATGGCGGTTACGTCCAGGGCGTCACACATGCTACAATGGGTGGTACAAAGGGCAGCCAACGCGCGAGCGGGAGCGAATCCCAAAAAACCACCCTCAGTTGGGATCGCAGTCTGCAACTCGACTGCGTGAACGCGGAATCGCTAGTAACGGCGGGTCAGCCATACCGCCGTGAATACGTTCCCGGGCCTTGTACACACCGCCCGTCAAGTCACCCGAGTCGGTTGCACCCGAAGTCGGTCGCCTAACCCGCAAGGGAGGGAGCCGCCGAAGGTGTGGCTGATAAGGGGGACTAAGTCGTAACAAGGTAGCCGTACCGGAAGGTGCGGCTGGATCACCTCCTTTAACGGAACACTCTCAACGGCTTGCAAAGCACTTGCCTGCTCGGTTCTCAGGGCATCCAACGGGCGCGTAGCTCAGTCGGTTAGAGCGCACCCCTGATAAGGGTGAGGTCATTGGTTCGAATCCAATCGCGCCCACCAGTGGGGGCGTAGCTCAGCGGGAGAGCACCTGCTTTGCACGCAGGGGGTCACCGGTTCAAATCCGGTCGCCTCCACCAACACGCGCCCAACGCCCAGCGCCCCACGGGACGCTGAGCGTTGGGCACCAAGCACCAACACAACGGGCAACGGACCCAACCGACTTACACTTTGACAACTGGAGACTGGAATCATCGAGAAGCGCGCTTTGTAGGCAAGCTACTAAGGGCGCACGGTGGATGCCTAGGAGCAAGGAGCCGATGAAGGGCGTGGTAAGCTGCGATAAGCTGCGAGGAGCCGCAAACAGGCGTTGATCCGCAGATGCCCGAATGGGAGAACCCGGCCACCGAATGGGTGGTCACCCACCGCTGAATCCATAGGCGGTGTGGAGGGAACCTGGGGAACTGAAACATCTCAGTACCCAGAGGAAAAGAAATCGAACGAGATTCCCTCAGTAGCGGCGAGCGAACGGGGAAGAGCCTAAACCTATTGGGCGTGCCCAATAGGGGTCGTGGGACTGGCACACGGGAGCCGCGCGTTTAGCGGAATCGCATGGAACGGCGAGCCACAGAGGGTGAGAGCCCCGTACGCGAAAAACGCAACGCCCCGCCAGCATCCCGAGTAGCACGGGATAAGAGGAGCCCTGTGCGAATCCGCCCGGACCACCGGGTAAGGCTAAATACTCCTTGCTACCGATAGCGCAACCAGTACCGTGAGGGAAAGGTGAAAAGCACCCCGGCGAGGGGAGTGAAAAGAACCTGAAACCGTGCGCTTACAAACAGTCGGAGGACTATACCCCTCTGGGGGACAGTCTGACGGCGTGCCTTTTGCAGAATGAGCCGGCGAGTTGTGCTCAGCGGCAAGGTTAAGCGTCTCAGACGCGGAGCCGTAGCGAAAGCGAGTCCACACAGGGCGACACAGTCGCTGGGTGCAGACCCGAAACCGCGTGATCTAACCCTGGTCAGGCTGAAGCCGTGGTAACACACGGTGGAGGGCCGAACTGGTGACCGTTGAAAAGGTCTCGGAGGAACTGGGGTTAGTGTGGTGAAATGCCAATCGAACGCGGAAATAGCTGGTTCTCCCCGAAATGCATTGAGGTGCAGCCTCACGCGCTATGCTATGCAGGTAGAGCCACTGGATGGGCTAGGGGCCCCACCAGGTTACTGAACCCAACCAAACTCCGAATGGCATAGCAGGAAGCGTGGGAGTGAGACAGCGACGGATGAGCGCCGTTGTCAAAAGGGCAATAGCCCAGACCGCCCGCTAAGGTCCCTAAACACAGGCTAAGTGTTAAAGGATGTAGGGTCGCGTAAACAACCAGGAGGTTGGCTTAGAAGCAGCCATCCTTTAAACAGTGCGTAACAGCTGACTGGTCGAATGTGACCCTGCGCCGACAATGTAAGGGGGCTCAAGCCTGTTACCGAAGCGGCGGGTTCCCGTAAGGGAGCGGTAGGGGAGCGTTCTGCACGCAGTGAAGGCGGAGCGGAAGCACCGCTGGAGCGTGCAGAAGTGAGAATGCCGGCACGAGTAGCGAGAAGACAGGTGAGAATCCTGTCCGCCGAAAGCCTAAGGGTTCTTCAGGCAGGTTCGTCCGCTGAAGGTCAGGCGGTCCTAAGTCGAGGGCGAAAAGCCGTAGGCGAAGGGCAGTGGGTCAACATTCCCACCCCAGGTGGCGGAGCGAAGCGGTGACGCTTCAGAAACGGTCGGGCGCAGAGTTGGAAGGCTGCGCTCGCCCCGGCGGCAACTCCGGGGCGACGAAGGGATCCCTCGGGTGAACGAAGCGACTGGGACTGGAGCCGAGAAAACCCGTGTAGCGTTGAAACCACCTGACCGTACCGCAAACCGACACAGGTAGGCGAGGCGAGGAGCCTCAGGCGCGCGAGAGAAGTCCCGCTAAGGAACTCGGCAAATTGACCCCGTAACTTCGGGAGAAGGGGTGCCTCGAAAGAGGTCGCAGCAAAGCGGGCCCGGCGACTGTTTACCAAAAACACAGCTCTCTGCGAAGGGGAAACCCGATGTATAGGGGGCGACGCTTGGCCAATGCCCGTAGGTTAAGGGGAGGGGTCAGCCGCAAGGTGCAGCCCTAAACTGAAGCCCGGGTGAATGCCGGCCGTAACTCTAACGGTTCGTCACAGGGCCGTTGTAAAATCTGGCTATATGCTGGAACAGCTCATGTATCCCACGCTACCGAGGAGGTGACAACGCGATGGGTGGAGCCAATCAGCAGGAAAGACTTGCCGTCACCGAAGAGGCGAAATACTTCCTCGCCGGATTCATCGAAGGCGAAGACGCCCTGCGCGTCAATATCCAACCGCACGAAACCAGCAGGTTCGGCTACTATGTCGACCCTGAGTTTCATCTGATGCAACCCCACAGCGGGTTGCCCATCTTGAAACTGGCGCAGGAAGTCTTCGGCACGGGACGCATCTTCCCTAAATCGGGAAGCAAGAACTGCTACACCTTCACCATCCACTGCAGACGCAGCCTGAGGGAGAAGGTCGTGCCGTTCTTCGAAAAATATGTCGTCCCGTTCTCCTGTAAACGCGAAATCTTCTACCGCTTTCGCGAAATTTTGGAGATGATGAATCAAGGCGAACACCGCCGCCCTGAGGGGCTGGCGCGCATCGTCGAGAAGGCGTATGCGTTGAACCCAGCTACACAGGGAAAGCAGCCACTCCAACCGCTGCACGAGGTGCTGGCAAGAATCCTCAGAGACCATACGCCAGACGCTCCGAGCCAACAACCCTCGGAGTGATGATATGGTCCAGTCCCTATGGCGACATAGGGGGCAACTGCCTATGGTAGCGAAATTCCTTGTCGCGTAAATTGCGACCCGCACGAAAAGCGTAACGACTGGGCCACTGTCTCAGCGGGACACTCGGTGAAACTGTAGCACCCGTGAAGATGCGGGTTACCTGCGGTAGGACGGAAAGACCCTATGGAGCTTTACTACAACTTGAGATTGCATTCCGGTATGTCATGTAGAGCGTAGGTGGGAGCTTCGGCGCCAATGGAACACCACCCTTGACCTACTGGAATGCTAACCTGCGCCGTTATCCGGCGCGGAGACAGTCTTAGGTGGGTAGTTTGACTGGGGCGGTCGCCTCAACTGTGGGGCGCCCTGATGGCAACATCAGGGGCAAACTCGGCTATATGCTGGGAAGTCCGTCCCCTATCGCCAACACGCCTCCGCGTTGGCGAGAAGGGGTGCAGCATCCAGCGCTAGTCGCAACCATGCGACTGAAAATGCGTCTGGCGCGGACAATCAGCAGGGAAGTCTTCGTGACCCCTCAACGACTGTACGCCGAGCATCCATGCACCCGCATGGATGGTGAGACAGTCTGAACTTCCGAGCGATCGGAAGCCTCATCTGAGGCGTCCAGCAACGATGCAGGAGGACACCATGACACGCAGCCACGCCATCGAGACCTATAAGCAAACGCTGAAACTCACGCAAGCACAGCGCGAAACGCTTGTCGGCATCCTGTTAGGCGACGCGCACCTCGAAACCCAAAACCGAGGACGCACCTATCGCCTCAAAATCGAACAGTCCAACAAGCACGCCGCGTATGTGCAACACCTCTATCAGGTCTTCGAAGCGTGGGTACTGACGCCGCCACAACAAAAAACAATCGGCAAGTGGTGGTTTCAGACCGTGAGCCATGGTTCCTTCCGCTACTACGCGCAGCAATTCTATCGCGACGGACGCAAGGTCGTCCCTGCGCAGATTCATCGCTTACTCAAACCCCGTAGCTTAGCCTACTGGTTCATGGATGACGGATCTGTCAAAGACCGTCATTCCAAAGCCGTCATCCTAAACACACAGGGGTTCACCCGAAGCGATGTCGCGCGGCTGGCGCAAACGCTTACCGAGCAGTTTGTGCTGGAAACTTACCTGCGCCGTCAAGCAGAAGGGTATCAGATTGCCATTCGTGGTGCCAGCTTGGAACGATTTCTGGATCTGGTGGAGCCATACCTGATACCTGAGATGCGATACAAGCTGCCGAACGCTGGACGAACGGAATTGCCTAAAATGTAACGGAGGCGTCCAAAGGTCCGCTCAGCGCGGTCGGAAATCGCGCGTCGAGTGCAAGGGCATAAGCGGGCTTGACTGTGAGACCCACGGGTCGAGCAGATGCGAAAGCAGGGCCTAGTGACCCTCTGGCTGTGCGTGGGCACGCCAGGGTTCAACGGATAAAAGCTACCCTAGGGATAACAGGCTGATCCTGCCCGAGCGTCCACAGCGACGGCGGGGTTTGGCACCTCGATGTCGGCTCGTCGCATCCTGGGGCTGTACAAGGTCCCAAGGGTTGGGGGGTTCACCCATTAAAGCGGCACGCGAGCTGGGTTCAGAACGT
>CALGZO010000052.1 GCA_937934465.1 uncultured Fimbriimonadales bacterium
CCGCCGACAGTGCTTGGACAGGGATGTCCAAGCCACAGAGCGTCCCCGCCGACAGTGCTTGGACAGGGATGTCCAAGCCACAGAGTGTCCCCGCCGACAGTGCTTGGACAGGACTGTCCAAGCCACAGAGTGTCCCCGCCGACAGTGCTTGGACAGGACTGTCCAAGCCACAGGGGGCGTTTGTGCTTGGACAGGAATGTCCAAGCCACAGGAGGCGTTTGTGCTTGGACAGGGATGTCCAAGCCACAGGGGGGCATGGACGCAAAATTCGTACCCCTGTGAGCATCTGCGTCCCCTCTTTCAATAGGAGAAGTAGTATAATAGCTCCGATGCGCGATTTTCGTACGGTCAGCCAGCGGGTCGGCGCGCTGTTTGAGCAGGCGGCGCGCCCCGAACGCCACGCGCGCTACGACGCGGAGCTGTGGCGCTACTACCCCCAACTGCGCTCGCAACACGGCTGCGAGCAAGAGACGCGCTATGTGTACGACCTCTGTCGGCTGGCGCGTTTTGACCCTGAGGGCAAGCGCGTGTTAGACGCTGGCTGCGGCGTCGGTCTGCAACTCATCGTACTCCACTTTATGGGCGCCGCGGAAGCCGTTGGGTTCGACATCAGCGAGAGCCGCCTGCGCACTTTTGAGAACCTCATCGCCGACTTCGGTCTGCAGGGCGTACAAGCGCAGCTCGCCTCGCTGGAAGAGGTCGAGTTCGCGCCTGCCACATTTGATATGATTCTCTCCAACGAGGCGATTTCACACTACCCTGATGTAGAGGCGTTTCTGGAGCGGGCGGCGCGCTGGCTGCGGCGTGGGGGAGTGCTGATTATCGCCGATGGCAATAACGCCGCAAACCCGCAACTTGTCGCGCACACCCGCCAAATCTGGCAACGATTCGAGAACGGTCCCCCAGGCGAGTTCGGGGGGCACATAGTCAAGAACCCGTATGTGGCGCAGCGAATGGAGATCATTCGCGAGGCGTATCCCGAACTCTCCCAAGAGATTGTGCAGACGCTGGCGCAACGCACCAGCCGAATGACGCGCCCTGCGATTTTGCAAGCAGTGGAGCATTACTTGAAGACCGATGAGCTGCCCGATGCGCTGTATGACCCGAACCAATGCCCTGTGAACCCCTACTCAGGCGCGGTGATTGAGCGTCTATTCCATCCGCTGGAGCTGGCGCGCAGGATGGAGCGGTTCGGTTTCCGTGCGCGGGCGTATGCCTACTTCGGCGGCGCGGGCGGCAACCCGATTGTGCGCGCCGCGAACGCGCTGCTGATGCGCCTGACTCCGCTCTCGCTGCGATGGGCGCGCAGCTTTCGCGTGATTGCCGTGCGCCAGTAGCGATGCGTATCGCCCTGTTCACAGTGAGCTTGGAGGTAGGCGGCGCGGAGCGCGTGTTCGTGACCCTTGCGAACGGCTTCGCCGAGCGTGGGCACAGCGTGCAAGTCGTTCTGATGAAACCGGAGGGCGCGCTGCGCAAGGAACTCAGCCCCGCTGTGCGGATTGTCGATTTGCGTACCTATCGCATCTGGCGCACGGTGTTGCCGCTTGCACGCTATCTGCGCCGCGAACGCCCCGACGCCCTGCTCAGCACGCTCAGCCAGCCCAATCTGGTCGCGATTCTGGCGAAACGCCTCGCGCGAGTTCCAACGCGCGTGGTCGTGCGCGAGGCAAATACCCCCACGCGCGAGTTCGGCGGCGCGATTAGGCTCAAGGATCGGGTTGTGCCTGCGCTGATTGCCCGCGTGTACCGCTACGCGGACGCGATTGTCGCCGTCTCGAAAGGCGTGCAGACCGACCTACTCCGCCTTACGGGACTGCCCCAGACGCGCATCCCCTGCATTTATAACCCTGTGATTACGCAGGAGTTGCTGCAGAAGCGCGAGGCAGCCGTAGAACACTCGTGGTTCGCAGAGGGCGCGCCGCCCGTGGTGTTGGCGGTCGGGCGATTGACGGCGCAGAAAGATTTCCCGACGCTGCTACGCGCCTTCGCCCGACTGCCCGCGCCCGCTCGCCTGCTCATTCTGGGCGAGGGCGAGCAACGCGCCGAGCTGGAGCAACTTGCGCAGCAACTCGGAATCGCCAAGCGCGTGCAGCTGCCCGGCTACGAGCCGAACCCGTTCCGCTACATGCGTCGCGCGTCCGTGTTCGTCCTCAGCTCGCGCTATGAGGGGTTGCCGAACGCGCTGATTCAGGCGATGGCGTGCGGCTGCCCCGTCGTCGCCACCGACTGCCCCAGCGGTCCCCGCGAGATTTTAGCCGATGGCAAGTATGGCGCGTTGGTTCCTGTCGGCGATGTGGACGTGCTGGCAGATGCTATCCTGCAGGGGATACAGGGCAGGATTCCCCACGCGCCCGACGAATGGCTCCAGCAGTTCGAGGAGAGCCACATTATCGAGCAGTACCTGCGCGTGTTGGAGGGTTAGGTGCGCGAGCGTGTGCAACTCCTGTTCGGCGGCGACATCATCTTCGGCAAGGGTGTGAGCCAGATTGCTCAGGCGCGCGGCGTCGGCTATCTGTTCGAGCCAGTCGCGCCCCTGCTGCGCCAAGCGGATTGGAGCGTGCTGAATATGGAGGGCTGTATCAGCACGCGCGGCGCGCCGATGGACAAGGAATACACTTTCCGCGCCCCACCTGAGCTGGCGCGCCATCTGCGGCTGGCGGGCGTCTCGATGGTCTCGCTGGGCAACAATCACTCGATGGACTACGGCAGGACTGCGCTGATGGACACGATTGAGCATCTCTGGCGTGCGGGCGTGTGGTGGGCGGGCGCAGGGGCGCACCATCAGGCGGCGGCGTCGCCCGTATATGTGGATTTCGGGGGCGTGCGGGCGGCGATTGTGTGCTTCACAGCGGTCGTGCCGCGCGGATTCCCAGCAGGCGCGCGAACGCCCGGCGTCGCAACCCTGAGCGATGTCCTACCGCGCTTGCCAGAGGCGCGCAAGAACGCTGATGTGATTATCGCGATTCCGCACTGGGGCGACGAAGGCAAAACGCAGCCCAACGCGAAACAGAAACGCATCGCCCGCGCCCTCGCCGACGCAGGCGTGCAACTCATCGTGGGGCATCATCCGCATGTCGTGCAGACCTACGAGCGCGTCGGCAGGGCGCATGTGTTCTATAGCGTGGGCAACTTCATCCACACGCCGCGCTCCGCGCTCAGCCGTCAAGGCGCACTGCTCCGAGTGGAAATCGACGCACAAGGCGTGCAGAAACTGGAGCTAATCCCCCTCTGGCTGGAAAACGGGCGTCCGCTGCCTCAATCCCCTTCACGCGCCCT
>CALGZO010000053.1 GCA_937934465.1 uncultured Fimbriimonadales bacterium
CCGCGCCAGTACCTGATGCTCTCAGGCAAGACGCTGTTCAAAGGCATGACCTTCCAAGACCTGCATCGCCTACAGGTGGATATCGAGACCAGCACGCTGACGCCTGACCAATCGGGCGCGCGGGTGCTGATGATTGCGCTCAGCGACACGCGCGGCTACGAGGAGCTGCTGGAGGGCGAGGAGAAACGCCTGCTGGAGCAGTTCGTCGCGCGGGTGAGGCAGTTAGACCCCGATGTGGTGGAGGGACATAACCTGTTCGGCTTCGATATGCCCTACTTGGCGGCGCGGGCGAAGGCGTTGGGCGTGCCGTTGCGTCTGGGGCGCGACGACTCGGAGCTGCGCTTCGGAGCGCCGCGCCCGTGCATCATCGGCGCGAACAGCCGTACCTTCACACCCGCCTATGTGCACGGACGCCACCTCTTAGACACCTACCTCGCCGTGCAGCGATTCGACATCGGCAGGGGCGATTTGGAGAGTTACGGTCTGAAGGAGGCGACGCAGCAGCTCGGCGTCGCCGCGCCCAACCGCATCTACTTGGAGCGCGAGCATCTGCCCGAACTCTGGCGCACCGACCCCGACCTTGTGCGCCGCTACTGCCTGCAGGATGTGCGCGAGACGCGCCAACTCGCCGACCTCACCCTGCCCACCGAATTCTACCAGTGCCAGATGTTGCCCGATGTGCTGCAGAACCTCGCCGTCATCGGCACAGGCGAGAAGGCGAACCTGATGTTCCTCCGCGCCTATCTCGCGCAGGGCTACGCCATCCCCACCCAACAGGCAGCGCGCGAGTACCCCGGCGGCTATACCGAAGTGCGCAAAATCGGGCTCATCCCCCGAATCGTCAAAGCCGATGTGGAGAGCCTGTACCCCAGCATCATGTTGCACTATCGCATCAAACCGAAAGCCGACCATCTGGATGTGTTCCTGCCGACTCTGGAGCGACTGCGCCGCCTACGCCTCGACGCGAAAGCGCGCGCCAAACGCGCCCAAGGCGCGGAAGCCGCATACTGGGACGGACTGCAAAGCTCGTTCAAGATACTCATCAACTCCTACTATGGCTACTTGGGCGCGCCGTTCCACTTCAACGACTACGACGCCGCCGAAGCCGTGACGCTGCAAGGGCAGGAGCTGGTCAAACAAATCGCCGCCGAAATCGAGCGACTGGGCGGCGCGGTGGTGGAAATCGACACCGATGGCGTCTACTTCCAGCCCCCTGCCGATGTGCAGACCGAAGCCGACGAGATTGCGTTCGTGGAGACCGTCGGCAAAGTCTTACCCGAAGGCATCCGCCTCGCCTACGACGGACGCTACCAAGCGATGCTCTCGGTCAAAACGAAGAACTATGTGCTGCAGGGCTACGACGGCAAGCTAATCTTCAAGGGGGCGTCGCTGCGCTCGCGCGCGGACGAGCGGTTCGGACGCGAGTTTCTCAACCGCGCCATCGAACACCTGCTCAACGGCGAACCTCACAAGGTCGCAGACGACTACCGACGCCTCGCGCTGCAAATCCTCAACGGCGAGATGGGCATCGAGCAGCTCTGCCGACGCGAACGCATCACCGATAAGAGTAAACAGACCAACCATCCGCTCTATGAGTTCGCCAAGCGGTTCCAAATAGGCGATTACATCATGGTGTACCGCCGCTCGGACGGCAGTCTCGGCTTGCTGGAGGAGTACGCGGGCGACGAGGATCGCGAACACTATGTAGAGAAGCTCTACAAGTTCGCCGCGCGTCTGGAGGAGCTGTTCCCCAACTTCGACGCGCTGTTTCCCAAGCCCGCGGCGCTGATTCAGGCGGAGCGTCAGCCGAGCCTGTTCGATTAGACCGTGCGCTTATCATCGGCAGGGATTGCTGCCCGCCGCTCCGCGCGTTGCTTGCGTGCGGTATTGAACGCGCTGCCCATCCGAGCCAAGATGTGTGGGCGCGCCTCGCCTGTAAGCAGGTCGCTCAGCAGTCGGCGCAGGTGGTCGGCGTCGACATTTTGTGTCCACGCGCCGTCTACCGCCACTGTAATCTGCCCTGTCTCTTCCGACACGATAATCGCGATGCAGTCGGAATCTTCGGTGGCGCCGATGCCTGCGCGGTGGCGCGTGTGCATGCTGTTGGGGATGTCGGGGTTCTGGCTGATTTTGGGGAAGTAGACGGCGGCTTCCACGATTTGCCCCCCGCGTAGGATGACCGCGCCGTCGTGTAGGGGCGAGCCGGGATAGAAAATCGCGCGTAGCAGGGGCGAGCCAACCTCCGCCTGAAGCTCAATCCCGTCGCCCTGCGCGATGCGGTCTTTGCGCTCCCACACAATCAGCGCGCCGATGCGGTCGCGCGCCATCTGCTGCACCGCGCTCACCACTTCGCCAATCGCGCGCTGAATCGGCTGCGCCTCGGGGCTGACGCCCAAGCTGCTGCGCCAGAACTCCACGCGCCCGATTGTTTCCAACACGCGCCGCAGCTCCGGAAAGAACAGAATCACCAACGCCACAGGTCCCAGCGTCGTCATGCGGTCCAGCAACCAGTGGATGGTCTCCAAGCGCAGCGCGTCGCTAAGGTAGAGCGCGCCCACGAACACCAGCAAGCCAATCAGCACTTGGTAGGCGCGTGTGCCTTTTGCCAGTAGCAGCAGCCGATAGATGAGAAACGCTACCAACAGCGCGTCGACAGCAAGAATCAGCCAACGCCCCGCAATATGCTCCGCTATCCGTAGCCAATCGCTCAACTTGATACCCCGCCCTAATATTATGACCTATCGACGCGCCTGTGCGGAACGGGTGGGGCTTGTGGGGCTGAAGGTTATGTGCCTCTCAAACTTTTGAGGGTGCTCGCCTGCGGCAAAGCAGGTGCGACGACTTTCCTGGCGTCGCAAAGTATCCCCGCCGACGACAAAGCAGGTGCGACGACTTTCCTGTCGTCGCAAAGCATCCCTGCCGACGAATAGCGCTTGGACAAGAATGTCCAAGCCACAGGTGCGACGACTTTCCTGTCGTCGCAAAATGTCCCCGCCGACGACCAAGCAGGTGCGCCGCCCCAGTAGCACGGACATTCCTGTCCGTGCGCAGCCGTAGCGTCGGCGTCCCCGCCGACGAACTACGCTTGGACACGAATGTCCAAGCCACACTCGTAGCGTCGGCGTCCCTGCCGACGACACATCATCGTATTGTTGTTGCGCCCTCACCCCCAGCCCCTCCCCCACGCTGTGGGCGAGGGGATGGGGGGTGAGGGTAATTGGCGCACTTTTCGAGACAGCCCGTGGAGGCATTTTCACATTTGAGGAACTCATCAAACGACGCCACGAAAGGCGTCGCACCTG
>CALGZO010000054.1 GCA_937934465.1 uncultured Fimbriimonadales bacterium
CCTATCAGTTCGTGCTTACACGCTACGAGCCATATATGCCGCAACCGCCCAAGCCCGAACAGCAGCAGGAATCTCCGCCCGCGCGTTGAATGGACTCGTCGGAGCGAGACGATGACTGTGGACACACTCAGCAAGGCGTTCTGGCGCAGCGTCGAGCAGCACGCTGAGAAACCCGCGATGCTGGTCAAGCGCGAGAAGCAGTTCCGCCCGATTACCTATCGCGAGTTGGGCAGGCGCGTGTATGCGTTCGCCCGCGCCCTGCACGAGTTGGGCGTGCGCAGGGGCGACCGCGTGGCGATACTCTCCGAGAACTGCCCCGAATGGGCAATCACCGACTGGGCGACGCTGTGTCTGGGCGCGATTACCGTGCCCATCTACCCCACGCTTACCGCCCCCCAAGTGCTGGAGATTCTCAGCGACTCCGAGCCAAAAGTTTTGGTGGTCAGCGATGCGAAGCAGCTGCGCAAGGCGCGCGAGGCAATTGAAAGCTCCAACCTCAACCCGACGCTCATCGTGATAGACCCTAAAAATGTCAGCGACGCGCCCAGCTTTGAGCAGATGCTGAACCAGCCTGGCGCGCTCACCGAGAGCGAGCTGCAAGCAACCGTGCAGGCAAGCCAGCCCGACGATATCATCACCTTCATCTACACCTCAGGCACGACGGGCGAGCCCAAGGGCGCGATGCTCACCCACCACAACCTGATTACCAACATCGAGGCAGTGCTGGAACTCATCGACTGGCAGCCGACCGACCTATTCCTGTCGTTCCTGCCGCTGTCGCATGTGTTCGAGCGGATGGGCGGGCACTTCCTGCCGATTTACGCGGGGCTGACGATTGCCTACGCCGAGAGTTTGTTTACCCTTGCCAACGACATGCAGGAGGTGAAGCCGACGCTGATGCTGGGCGTGCCGCGTTTTTATGCGTCGGTGATGGATCGGATTCTCGCCTCCGTGCGCCAGATGCCTCCCCTGCGCCAGAAACTGTTCTACCGCATGCTGGAAGTGGGCAAAGTGTATTCCCGTTGCTGGCGCGAGGGCAAGCCTGCGCCGTTGGGCACTAAGATTCAGCACGCGATACTGGACAAGCTGGTAGCGTCCAAGATTCGGGAGCGCGTGGGCGGGCGGCTGCGCTATTTCGTGTCGGGCGGCGCGGCGCTGCCTAAAGAGGTCGCAGAGTTCTTCCACGCCTTCGGCATCCTCATCATCGAAGGCTACGGTCTGACCGAGACCAGCCCCGTGCTGACAGTGAACCCGCCTAATGCCCCCCGCTTCGGCAGCGTGGGCAAACCCATCCGCGGCGTGGAGATTCGGATTGCCGAAGACGGCGAAATCCTCGCACGCGGACCCAACATCATGAAGGGCTACTACAAAAAGCCCGAAGCGACCGCCGCGGCGATTGACGCCGACGGCTGGTTCCACACGGGCGATGTCGGTCATATGGACAGCGACGGCTACCTCTACATTACCGACCGCAAGAAAGATATCATCGTGCTGGCGAACGGCAAAAATGTCGCCCCGCAACCGATTGAGAACCTGCTGAAACAGAGCGAGCTGATTCAGGAGGCGGTCGTGTACGGCGACGGGATGAGCGCGCCTGTCGCGCTGATTGTGCCGAACATGGACGCCCTGCGCGAGTTCGCGAAGCAGCAGGAGCTGCCCGCCGCTGATCCCGATGCCCTACTGAACCACGACGCCGTGCAGAAGCGGTTCCGTCAGGAGTTGGAGCGCGTCAACCGCGAGTTGGCGGACTTCCAGCGCGTGAAGGGCTTTCGGCTGATTGCCAAGCCGTTCACCATCGAGAGCGGCGAGCTGACCCCCACGCTCAAAGTCAAACGGCGCGTGGTGGCGGAGAAATATGCGCCCCTGCTGCAAGAGCTATCCAAGTAGCACGGACATTCTTGTCCGTGCCCTGTAGCGTCGGCGTCCCGCCGACGAACTCGCGACGACAGGAATGTCGTCGCACCTGTGCTTGTAGCACGGGCAATCTTGTCCGTGCTTAGGGCTGGTGCGCTTTGCGACGCCAAGAAAGTTGTCGCACCTGTGCTTGTGGCACGGACACTCCTGTCCGTGCTTTTGGCTGGTGTGCTTTGCGACGCCAAGAAAGGCGTCGCACCTGTGCCTGTGGCACGGACAATCTTGTCCGTGCTTAGGGCTGGTGTGCTTTGCGACGACAGGAATGTCGTCGCACCTATGCTTGTAGCACGGACAGTCTTGTCCGTGCTTTGAGCTGGTGTGCTTTGCGACGACAGGAATGTTGTCGCACCCTGTGCTTGGACTGAAGTCCAAGCCACTGGTGTTTGTGCTTGGACTGAAGTCCAAGCCACTGAGGGGTTACTATGAGACGAGCCTTGATTGCAGGCAACTGGAAGATGCACCTGACGCCGTCGGAAGGCGCGGCGTTGGCGACCACCCTGCGCCAACGCATCGGCATGCGCTCGGATGTGGAGATTCTGCTCTGTCCGAGCTTTGTGGCGTTGCAGGCGGTGGGCGAGGCAATTCGCGGCAGCGAGATGAAACTTGGGGCGCAGAATGTCTTTTGGCGAGACTCTGGCGCGTTCACAGGGCAGGTCTCGCCCACGATGTTGGTTGCTGTTGGCTGCGAGTATGCGATCCTGGGGCATTCCGAGACGCGCGGACGCTTCGGCGTGAACGACCCCGACTTAGACGCAAGCCTGCTACCCTACTTCAGCGAGACCGAAGCCACCCTGAACCGCAAACTGCGTGCTGTGTTGCCGCACGGTCTCAAGCCCATCCTGTGCGTGGGTGAAACGCTCGCCGAGCGCGAGGCAGGTCAGACCGAGAGCGTCATTCGCATGCAGCTGGAGGGCGCACTCACAGGCATCGCAGCCGACGAGCTCTACGAACTGGTGATTGCCTACGAGCCTGTGTGGGCGATTGGCACGGGGCAAGTGTGCGAGGCGGACGAGGCGAACCGCGTGTGCGGCTTCATCCGACAGACGCTGCGTGAACTCTACGACGAGGAACTGGCGGAGTTCGTGCGCATTCTGTACGGGGGTAGCGTAAAGGCGTCGAACGCGCACGCACTGCTCCATCAGCCAGAAATCGACGGCGCGTTGGTCGGCGGCGCGAGCCTGAACGCCGAAGAGTTCGAGCAGATTAGCTACTGTGCGCCGACGCGATAACTAACGCACCACGCTACCGCTCGGCACGGCGCGGTCGGGATGGAGCAGCACGGCTTTGCCGTCCACATCCGCGGCGAGCATCATCCCCTCCGACACGATGCCCCGAATCAGCGCAGGCTGCAGGTTCACCAACACAGGAATCTGCTTGCCCACAATCTGGTCGGGCGTGTAGTCTTCGGCGATGCCCGCCACGATAGTGCGCTCCTCGCCGCCCACATCCAGCGTGAGCTTGAGCAGTTTGTTGGACTTGGGCACAGGCTCGGCGGCTTTGATAGTCGCGATGCGTATCTGCAACCGCTTGAAGTCGTCGATGGTGATGTGTTCCTGCATGGGTTTCGGCTCCTTGAGCGGGGTCGGTGTGGCTGCGGGCGCAGCTTGCGCTTCAGTCGGAGTTTTCGTCTTTGTTTGCAGGCGCGGGAAGATGGGCGTTGGCTCTTGCAAGGGGTGTCCGCTGGGGATGGCGTTCATCACTGTCGCATCGCTCCAGCAGGGCACTGCGCTCAGATTGAGTTGTTGAGCAATCGCGCGCGCGACTTGGGGCATCACGGGTTCAATAAGCCCGCTGAGCAATCGGGCGGCAATCAGCCCTGCGTAGAGTACCTGCCCCGCACGCTCGGCGTTGCCTTGCTTCATCAGCGTCCACGGCGCTTGCTCGTCATAGTAGCGGTTCACCGCGCCGATAATCTGCCAAGCTTCGCGCAGTCCGCGCGGATAGTCTACCGCCTCGAACGCTTCAGTGACTCGCGCCGCCTGCTGCGCGAACAGGTCTGCTATTGACGCATCGACTCGCGCGTCTTGGGGCACGCGCCCGCCGAAGTAGCGGTGCATCATCGACAGCGTGCGGTGCAGCAGATTGCCCAGGTCGTTGGCGAGGTCGCCGTTGTAGCGCGCTTCGAAGCCTTCCAAGCTGAACTCGGCGTCGGCGTCAGTGGGCATCTCGCGCAGCAGGTAGTAGCGGAAGGCGTCGATGGCGAAGGGCAGCTCGCATCCCGACGCCTGCGCCAGCGACTGCGCCACCTCCAGCGGCGCATACACATTCCCCAGCGACTTCGACATCTTCTGCTTGTTCACAATCCACCAGCCGTGCCCGTAGAGGCGTTCGGGCAGGGGCAAGCCGAGCGCCATCAGCATCGCGGGCCATATCGTCGCGTGGAAGCGCGGCAGGATATCCTTGCCCATCAGTTGCAGGTCGGGAGGCCAAGTGTCGAGATAGTTTTCGCCGCGCTCCAGCCAGCCTGTCGCCGTGAGGTAGTTCAACAGCGCGTCGAACCACACATACACCACGCCGCTGTCGGGGTCGTCGGGCACAGGCACGCCCCAATCGGCGCCCGTGCGGCTGACCGCGACATCTTGCAAGCCCTCGCCGATGAAGCCCAGCGTTTCGTTGCGGCGCACTTCAGGCTGCACAAACTGCGGGTTCGCCAAGATATGCTCGCGCAGACGCGCCTCGTAAGCGGAGAGGCGAAAGTAGTAGCACGGCTCGTCGCGCCATTCCAGCGGCTTGCTACAATCGGGGCAGGCGCGCGACTCGTCGATCTTGCTGCTCGCGAAGAAAGTCTCACACGAGATGCAGTACCAGCCTTGATAGCTGCCCTTGTAGATGTCGCCTTGCTCGCGTAGGCGTCGGAACACCTCGCTCACCACGCGCGTATGGCGCGCCTCTGTGGTGCGGATGAACACATCGTACTCGATATGTAGGGCGCGCCAAGTGTGGGCGAACACTTCCGCCATCTCGTCCACGAACTGCTGGGTCGGGACGCCGCGCTCTTGGGCGACGCGATGCACTTTCGGGGCGTTCTCATCCGTGCCAGTGAGGAAGTAGACCTCGCGCCCGCGCTGTTTCTGGAACCGAGCGCAGGCGTCGGCGACGATTGTAGTGAGCGCGGTTCCGATGTGCGGCGCGCTGTTCACATAATAGATGGGCGTCGTAATGTAGTAGCGTTTCATGGCGTCCGCGCCAAGTGTACCCCAAATCGCTCACTTGCCCTGCTGCGGCGCGTTGGCGTTGGGCTGCGACGCGCCGCCCGACTGTGGCGCGTTGGCGTTGGGCTGCGACGCACTGCCCGACTGTGGCGCGTCGGCGTTGGGCTGTGACTGCTTCCGTTGCGCCGCTTCCTGCTTCTTACGCTCCTCTTCCTGCTGCTTGCGGAACTCCTCCAGCTGCTTCTGAATCATCTTCTGCTGCTCCTCTTGCTGGCGCTGGCGAGCAATCTGCATATCTTGTGCGCGCTTGCGCGCCTGCTGCGCCAGGTCTTTGCGACCTGCCTTCTCGTACAGTTCCGCCACTCCGAACAGGAACGGGAAATCGTTGGGGCGATACACCAGCCCAGACGCGACCTCCAAATCGCTCAACGCCTCCTTCTTTTTGCCCTGTTCGATGAGCCTCTCCGCGCGCATCAGGCGAATGCTCAAATCCTCGCCGCCCTCCGCGAAGAAGCGGTTCATAGCAGCATTCAGCTGTTCCTGATACTTCTTCTCGCCCTCTTGGTCCTTCACCTCTTGATGCAGTTGCACTAACCGTTGCAGCACCATTATCTGCATCCACTGCGCGAGCCGTACATTCGGGCTGGACGAGTTCACGATGGGGATGAGCGCGTCGTTGACCTGTTTGAAGGTCTTCAGCTGCTCAGGCGTCTGCGCAGCGATCATCTTACTAAGTGTGTCGAAATGTGCCAGCAACGGGTCTACAAATTCGGGCTTGAAGTTCTGCGTCGCGGCGTTGCGCACGCGCTGCTGCTCGTTGCTGACGCGCATATTGATATACGCTTGCCGATACTGGTCTTTCTTCTCGTCGAAGTCGGGTGGGAGCTCTATCTTGCGTTCCGCGATGGCGTAGATGTAGTAGCCTTTCTTCTCCTTGTCTTGGAGCGGCTCGGTGTAGTCCTGATTGGGTTTGAACGCCATCACGCGATTAGCGACCTCCGCGCCGAAGAGGTTGCTGAGTTGCTCTTGGATTTCGTAGTAGCCGCTGCCGGTGATGCGTCCACCCTTCTCTTTGATGGCGTCGGGGTCGTCGGAGTATTGCTTCACCACCTCTGCGAAAGGTTTGCCCGATTGGAGCGCGGCGTGCGCTTCCTGGATGCGCGCCTGGGCTTTGTCTTTGTGTTTCTCGACCGACACGAAAATTCGCGCTGGATATACATTCTCAAACATCAGGCGCACTTGCTCGTCGGTCGGGTTGTATTTCTCGCGCAGGCTCTTGAGGAACTTATCTTGTGTGACGAAGACGCGGAACTGCAGCTCGGGCGCTTCGGCTTCGAGGCGTTCGCGCAGTTGTCGCAGCGACGCGCCGCGCTCTTTGAGTGCTTTGTCCAACGCGCGATCGTCGCCCTTGCCGTCGGGCAGCAACTGCTGGCGCACCAAATCCAGTTGCGACTTGATGAACTCCTCTTTAGCGGCTTCGATTTCGCTGCGTGAGGCTCGATAGCCTTGCTTTTCAAGCTCCAAAGTGAAGGCGAGCGCGTTGGCGATATTCTGAGCGACCTGATAGCGCAGTTGCAACAGCGCGCCATATTCGGTGGGCGGGTTCCCTTGCGTCTGAGCGTTGATGAAGCGTTGCAAGTCGGACTCCGTGACCACGATATCGCCCACCTTGACGACGGGCTGGTTCAGCCCTTGCGCTTCGGTTCGCTGGATTGGCGCGCCGGGCGGGATAGCGAAGAAAATCACCATACTCGCGGCGACGCCCAACAATACAACCAGACCGATACCCTTAACTAACTTGCGTCTGAGCAGCTCTCGAAAAGTGCGTACCGTGATGCCAGCCATTTAGTTGCCTCCTGTAGTTGCTTGAAGTAGTGTGTGCATCGCTTGCAGGCACTGGCGCGAGACTTCCGCTGGCGACAGCCCTGCCACTCGCGCGTGCGTCTCCAACGAGAGGTAGCCTTGATAACCGCTACGGGCAATCTGCTGAAAGTGTTCCGCGTAGCCGACCTCGCCCTGCCCGACGATTGTCCAGTGGACGGAGCCGTCAGGTTGGCGGATGCCGTCCTTGATGTGGATGTGCGCCACATAAGGTTGCGCCGCTGCGTAGCCTGCCTGCGCCGTCTCGCCCAGCACGAAGGCGTTGCCTGGGTCCCAAATCGCCTTCAGATAGGGCGAGTCGATTTTGCTGAGTATCTGCGCGAGTTCCGCGCCTGTGCCGACTTGGCAGCTGTGTTCGTTCTCCAGTCCCAGCGCGATGTCGGCGCGCTCGGCGTAGGGCAGGGCGCGCTCCAGCCAGCTGAGAATTTGCGTTTCGCGTTCGGGGGTCAGTGCGCCTGCCCGCCAGAACGCGAAGATGCGCACGATGGGCGCGTCAAAAAAAGCCGCGTACTCCAGACAACGCTGTAGCATCGGCAGTTGCACGCTCAGGTCGGCTTCTTGCGCGGCGTGCATGGGTCCCCGCTCGGTCGCGCCGAACAGGTCGGTCTTGAACACAGGCGTCGCAACTGAGCAGACGCGCATATCGAACTCGCGCAGCGTCGCCTTCGCGCGGCGCAGCAGCTCGTCGTCCGCCTGCGCGATGTTTACCCCCCAGAGCGTGCGCAGCTCCACCGCCTCAACGCCGAACGCCTGCGCCGTCTGCAGCGCAGTGCGCAGGTCGTCGGCAATCTCGTCGGTAAT
Source organism: uncultured Fimbriimonadales bacterium (assembly GCA_937934465.1). Taxonomy (GTDB): domain Bacteria; phylum Armatimonadota; class Fimbriimonadia; order Fimbriimonadales; family GBS-DC; genus GBS-DC. The sequence continues at coordinate 7,749 of CALGZO010000054.1, forward strand.
CGCGGAGAGTTTCATTGGTTGGGGGTCTGAATCGTGTGGGCGATGATAATCGCCTCGGCAATCTCGCGCATGCTCTTGCGCGTGTTCATGCTTTGCACTTGGATGCGCCGGTAGGCTTCTTGCTCGCGCAGTCCGTAGGTGTCCATCAGGATGCCCTTGGCTCGCTCGATGATTTTGCGCGTCTCCAGCGTCTCTTTGAGGTCGTCCACTTGATGCTCCAGTTCGCGCGCCTCTTGGTAGCGTGCGAGGGCGACCTCGATAGCGGGGGTCAGGTCGGCTTGCTTAAACGGCTTGACGAGGTAGCCGTACACGCCTGCCTGCTTCGCCCGCTGGATGAGCTCGCTGTCGCTGTAGGCGGTGAGCAGCACCACAGGCGCGAGCCGCTCCTCGTGGAGGATGCGCGCCGCCTCGATGCCGTCCATTTCGGGCATCTTCACATCCAGAATCGCGAGGTCGGGTTTGAGCGTGCGCACCTTCTCGACGGCTTGCACCCCGTTGCTCGCCTCGCCCACGACGCTCATGCCCAACTCTTCCAGCATCTGCCGCAAGTCCAGCAGAATAATCGGCTCGTCGTCGGCAATCACTATTCGCAACTTATGCATTCGCGTCATCACCTTGTTTATAAGTATACCCCTCTCAGAGGTCGTTCTGAACGAACCGTTGCAGGGCGTCTTGCCATGGGGGCATCGGCGCGACGCCTGCCCACTCCAGTCGCCACGAGGCGAGCGCGGAGTAGCGCGGGCGCGTCGCAGGCGTCTGCCACTGCGCGAACGGCAACGGCGTCAACGACGCCTGAACGCCCAACATCCCCAATAGCGCCTCGGCGAACTCATAACGCGACACAGGCGAGGCGTTGGTGAGGTGGTAGACCCCGTAGCAATCCGTACGAACCAGTTGCAGCAGGCGGTCGGCGACATCGGCAGTGTAGGTGGGCGAGCCTATCTGGTCGCTGATGACAGTGGGCGAGCCGCCCGCGCGCGCCTGCTCCACCACGAACTGCGGAAAGCTCTTCCGATACTTGCCGTACAGCCATGCCACGCGCACGATGTAGTGGCGCGGACAGATGGCTCGCACCGCCTGCTCGCCTGCGAACTTGGATTTGCCGTAAACGCTTAGGGGGTTCTCGGCGTCGTACTCGTGGTAGGGTGAACCTTTCGCGCCGTCGAACACATAGTCGGTGGAGATGTAGACGCATGCGGCGTCCACGCGCTGACAGTGGGAGGCAATCACCTCCGCGCCGAAAGCGTTGGCGCGGTAGGCGTCCTGCGGTTGGCGTTCGCAGGCGTCCACATTGGTCATCGCGGCGCAGTGGACGACGAGGTTCGGGCGCAGCGCGTCGAACAGGGCGCGGGCTTGCTCAGGGCGCGTGATATCGAGTTCGGCACGGGTCGCGCCGTGCACTTCCAGCCCTGCCGCGCGGAACCGCTCCACCACCTCTGCGCCCAGCATGCCGCGCGCGCCCGTCACCAACACGCGCATCTCAGCCTCCAAAAAACACCTTGCCCAGCGTCGCCAGACCAATCGCGACGCGATAGACCACGAAGGGCATCAGCGAGCGCGTGCGCAAGTAGCGTATCAGGAACGCGATGCAGAGCCAGCCGACCACCATCGCCGCCGCGCCGCCTGCCGCCATCGGCGCAATCATCTCGGCGGGCACGCCCCCCTTGAACAGGTTGCGGAACGACCACACCGCCGCGCCAAAGGTGATGGGCGTCGCCAGCAAGAACGAGAAGCGCGCCGCCGACTCGCGCTGCAACCCCAGCATCAGCCCCGCGATGATTGTTATCCCCGACCGCGAGAAGCCTGGCACCAGTGCAAGCGCCTGCGCCATGCCAATCAGCAAAGCGTCCACGATGCCCAGCGACTCCAGCGACCGCTCCTTGCGTCCCAGCCTGTCCACAATCGCCATCAGCACGCCGATGCCTATCAGCAGCCCAGCAATCAGCGCGTATTGCGAGCGGAAGTACTCCTCGATAGGGTCTTCGAACAGCACGCCGACCGCCGCCGCGGGGAGGCAGCCAATCGCAATACCCCACGCAAGCCGCTTGTCGACCGCGCGCGCAGGCTCGGCGCTGAACGCCGCGCTCGCAATCCGGGTCAAATCGCGCCAGAAGTAGACCACAATCGCCGTGAGCGTGCCCACATGCAGCGCGACATCGAACACCAACTCCGCTTGAGGGTCGCCAATCTCCCAGCCGAACCAGAATCGCATCAGAATCAGGTGCGCCGAGCTGGAAATCGGCAGGAACTCCGTGAGTCCCTGCAACACGCCTAACCAGATTGCCTGTAGAATGTCCAACCTATTGTCCTCCTGTGCCTGTGTTGGTGGGTGCGGGAGCTTCTGGCTCGATGACCTGCAGCCGATGTACCTTGGGACGCGCGCGGCGGCGCTGCTTCAACATCACATTCCGCGCAATCACCGCCACAGGTACGCCAAAAAACATACCCATCAGCCCAAAGAACTTGCCACTCACCAGCAACACCACTATCACCAGCACAGGGTGCAAGTCCACCCGATCGCCGATGATTTTCGGCATAATCATCTTATGTTCCACCACGAACAGCGCGGTGATGAACAGCGTCAGTTGCACGCCCAGCGGCAGTCCGCCTTGAATCAGCCCGATTAGCACAATCGGCGCGCCTGCAACCACAGGACCGATTACAGGAATCGCCCGCGCGATGCCTGCGAACACCGCCAGCGTCGCGGCGTACTTCACGCCCATCAGCTGCAGCCCAATCCAAGTGGCGACGCCCGCAATCGCGCCCAGTATCAGCTGCGCCACGATGTAGCCGCGCATCACGCGATTGGTCTCTTGAATCACGCTCAAAGCAAGGCGTACATAGCGCGGCGGCGTCCAGCGCAAGGTCTCGCGCTTGAGACGATGCGAGTCGAACAGCAGATAAAACACAATCACAGGTACAAGAAACAGCTCCACCAAGAAGTTGATGAGTTGACCCGTTTGTTGAACCGCGCCTTGAACAGTCGCTTGGAGGTCTTCGGTGAGGCGTTCGAGCGAGCGCATAATCGAGTCGCGTTGGCGGTCGAGCCATCCCTGCGCGGATGGGGTGAGCGTCTCGTACCAGGCTTGGTAGGCGTCTTGCCACTCGGCGGCGGTTCGGCTCAGTTGCTCTTGGTAGCGGGGCAGGTCGCGCAGGAAGTCGCGCGCCTCGTAGACGAACGGCGTGACGAACGCGACCGTCGCCGCCCCCACCGCAGCCAGGAATCCGAGCGTGACAGCGAGGCTGACCAACCCACGCCACGCCAGCGGCGCAACAAACGGCGGACGCTTGCTGCTGAGCCAATCCACCAGCGGAATCAGCAAGTAGGCAATCGCGCCGCAGACGAACATCAGGCTAATCACATGGCGCACCGACCACGCCACATACAACGCCAGCGCAACCAGCGCCAGCGTGGCAATCAGCCAGAGGATACGCGCTGCCCAGTCTCCTGAGGGATTCGCCGTCCGCCGCTCCATCGTTAGTGCGATTATACCTCGCTCTTCCGCGCAGTGAAACGCCGTCCTTCACGAATAGCCCGCAGCGAAACACGCATTAGCAGGAAAATGAACCGCCTCGCCGAACATAACTACCGTCGACGCAGACACACTGAGAGAGGTGAACCTGTATGGATCGCAATTTGGGTATGGATTTTGTACGAGCGACTGAGGCGGCTGCGCTCAGTTCGGGACGTTGGGTCGGCAAGGGCGACCGTCATGCGGTGGATCAAGCCGCCTGCGAGGCGATGCGCCGCACACTCGGCGACATCGATATGAAGGGCGTCGTGGTGATTGGCGAGGGCGAGCGCGACGAGGCGCCGATGCTCTATATCGGCGAGGAGCTCGGCACGGGCAACGGCTACGCCGTGCAAATCGCTGTGGACCCTGTGGAGGGCACGAACCTCGTCGCCACGGGTCAGCCCGGCGCGATTAGCGTCGTGGCTGCAGCCATCGAAGGCGAGGGCAAACTGCTCCGCGCCCCCGATATCTACATGGACAAACTCGTGGTGGGTCCCGCCGCCAAAGGCGCAGTGGACATCACGCTGCCCCCGCGCATGAACCTGAAGGTCATCGCCAAAAGCTTGGGCAAAGAGGTGCAAGACCTGACGGTGGGCATGCTCGACCGCCCGCGCCACGACAAGCTCGCCCACGAGATTCGGCAGGCAGGCGCGCGCATCCGATTGGTGTCCGACGGCGACCTCTCGCTTGCGCTGGAGGCGTTAGACCCGCAGGGCGAGATCGATGTGCTGATGGGCATCGGCGGCGCGCCCGAAGGGGTGCTCTCCGCCGCCGCCGCGCTGTGCATGGGCGGCGAAATCCAAGCGCGGCTCGTGTTCCGCAACGACCAAGAGCGCGAGCGCGCGCAGCAACTGCTCGGCACAGAGGATGTCGAGCGCGTGCTGATGATGGAAGACCTCGCGTGGGGCAATGTGGTGTTCGCCGCTACGGGCATCACAGGGGGCAACCTGCTGGGCGGCGTGCGCTACACCGGCTGGGGCGCTATCACGCACTCGGTCGTGATGCGCTCGCGCAGCGGCACCATCCGCTGGCTGGAGACCCACCACCACTTCCACCACGATCCGAGGTACTGAGCGTGCTTACCGTCGACGCTGTTGGCGAGTCGTTGCAGCGGGTGCAGGCGCAGATTGGGCGCGTGATTGTGGGGCAGCAGGGCGCGATTGAGCAAGCGCTGTGCGCCCTGCTCGCGGATGGGCATATCCTCATCGAGGGCGTGCCGGGCATCGCAAAGACGCTGCTCGTGCGCGTGATTGCCCAAACGCTCGGACTGCAGTTCCGCCGCGTGCAGTTCACGCCCGACCTGATGCCCTCCGACCTCATCGGCACGACCATCTACGAGGCGCAGTCGGGCGAGTTCCGCGTGCGCTACGGTCCCATCTTCGCCAACATCATCTTAGCCGACGAGGTGAACCGCACGCCCCCAAAAACCCAGTCCGCGCTGCTGGAGGCGATGGAAGAGCGGCAAGTCACCATCGACGGCGACTCGCGCCCGCTGCCGTCGCCGTTCATGGTGTTCGCCACGCAGAACCCCATCGAGTACGAGGGCACTTACCCCCTGCCTGAAGCGCAGTTAGACCGTTTCCTGCTCAAGATTGTGATGGATTACCCTTCGGAGGCAGAAGAGCGCGCCATCCTCAGCCTGCACGATTCAGGCTTCCGCACGCACCAACTGGAGCAGGTGGGGCTGACGCCCGTGATGGACGCTGAGGAGCTACAGCGCATCCGCGCCATCGTGCGCATGGTAGAGGTCAGCGACGCCGTGCGCGACTATATGCTGCAGATAATTCGGCGCACGCGCCAGAACGAGTACCTGTTGGTGGGCGCAAGTCCCCGCGCGGGCATCGCGCTGCTGCTGGTGAGCAAAGCGCTGGCAGCCATACGCGGACGCGGCTTCGTGACGCCCGACGATGTGAAACAGATGGCGTTGCCCGTGCTGCGACACCGACTTATCCTCAAGCCCGAAGCGGAAGTGGAGGGACTTAACGCCGACCGTATCCTGATGAGCCTGTTGGAGGCGGTTCCTGTACCCCGATGAGTCAACTACTACTGAAGCAACCGACGATACTGCCTGATGAGGAGTCGGCGTTCGGCGACGGGCGCGAGCGCACGCCCGTGCTGATTGTTGTGCGTCCCAGCAGCAGTGGCATGCTCCGCCATGTGCAGGGGTTGATTAAGTACCTCCCAGAGTTCGGCTACGCGCCGACGCTGACAGGTCCCGACATCATTCGCGACCGCGCGGGGCTGATTGCCGACTCGCGCGCCGTGCGCATCTTGCGCGAGCAGGCAAGCGAGTTCCCGTTCGTCCACTGCCACGGCGTGCGCGCAGGCTGGATTTGCGCGTGGGCGTTCCGCAACGACTACCCTTGGCTCTGGACGGTGCATCACCTGCTGCTGAGCAAAAGCGCGTTGGTGCGCGCCCTGTGGCGCTGGATTGCGCGTTATCCGCGCATGATTACCGCCGTCTCCGACCAAGTGAAAGCGGGCTTGGTGGACGGCGGCGTGCCCCCGATGCGCATCGAGGTCGTTCCGGGCGGCATCGATTTGGAGCGGTTCGAGAAACTCCCACGCCGCGAGACGATGCGCGAGCAGTTCTTTGTGCCTCAAGACCGCCCCGTGCTGCTGTGCGTCGGGCGGTTTATGCGCTACAAAGGCTACGATGTCGCGCTGCAGGCGATGGAGCGCGTGTGGCAACACTTCCCAGAAGCCGACCTGTGGCTGGCAGGGGACGGACCCGACAACACGCGCTTAGTCAAGATGGTCGCGCAGTGCAGCCGTCCGCACCATGTGCGCTTCTTCGGCTATTGGAGCGCGGTGGAGGAGCTCTACGCCGCGGCGGATGTGCTGCTCGCCCCTGCGCGTGAGGCGGGCTTGGGGCTGTCGACGATGGAAGCGATTGCCTGCGGGCTGCCCGTCGTGGCGACCGACATCCCTGCGATGCGCCGCCTAATCCAACACGAGCGCACCGGGCTACTGGTTCCGCGCGAGAACCCCGACGCCTTGGCGCAAGCGGCGCTGCGCTTGCTCCAAGAGCCGTCGCTCGCACTCGAACTCGCGCAAAACGCGCTGCGCACCGCCGAGAAGTTCCACATTCGCCATACCGTCGAGCAGACCGCGCCGCTCTATCGGCAGATGAGTGGGTGAGGTTGGGGTACAATTGCGCCGATGCGAGCTCATCGGCTGCGCTTTTGGGTACTGCTGGTCGGTCTGTTCTGGGCGTTCGCCCCTGCGCTTCAGACGCTCTCAACCGAGCGTATCGAGAAACGGATCAGCCCCCATGTGTCGCTGTTTCAAGAGATTTCCCAGAACCCGCCGTTGGCGATTCAGGGCGTGCGCATCACGCCTGCCAAAGCGGTGAGTTTCCGCTCGGCGTTGGGCAACGATGTCGTGGCGACGGAGGGCGCGCTGCGCGGGCGCGAACTCACCAGTCGCATGGCATGGCGGCATCGCGCCGTCGCAGCTATCAACGCCGATTTTTTTGACGGGGGCGACCCGCTCGGGCTGTGCATCGTGAACTTCGAACTGGTCAGCGAGCCATACACGGGCAGACCCGGCGTCGGCTGGACCCCCACGGGGCAGGTCGTGATGGGCGACCCGACGCTGGACGCCGACCTGACGCGACCTGACGGCGCGAAGCTGAGTATTACAGGCATCAATCGCACGGCGAACGCCCAGAACGACTTGGTGCTGTTCACCTCGTTCTACGGCGCGACGGCGACGGCGGCGGCGCGTGGCGTCGCCGTCATCTTGGAAGCCCTGCCGCGACCGCTACGGGTGGGCGCGTCAGTGCAGGCAATCGTGCGCGAGGTGCGCGAGGGCAACTCCGCGCCCATTCCAAGCACTGGCGGCGTGCTGATGGGCACGGGCAACGCCGCCGAGATGCTGCGAACGCTCCTACCCGGCGACCGAGTAGCCATCCGAATCGATCTGCAGGGCGAGAACGCGGCGCGCTGGCGACAGGTGCAGGAAGCAGTCGCAGGCGGACCGTGGCTCATCCGAGACGGCAAGCGGCTCACCACCGAGGAGCAAGGGGGCGGGTTCAATCCGCAGTCGTTCGTGGAGCGACGCCATCCGCGCACCGCCGTCGGGCGCACCGCGCGGGGCGAGATTATCTGGCTCACAGTGGACGGGCGTCAACCGCACAGTCAGGGCGCAACGCTCGATGAACTCGCGCGCATCTTGGAACGCTACGGCGCAGTGGAAGCCATCAACTTGGACGGCGGCGGCTCCACGACGCTCGTGGTGCGCAACCTGATTATCAACAGCCCCTCCGACGGCGCGGAACGCCCCGTGTCGAACGCATGGATGGTCTACGACGACGCGCAACGCCCCACCCTGCCCAGCAACTCAGGCTATCAAATCGCGCCCGCACAAGCCACGCTGCGAGTCGGTGAAACCGTCCGATTCCGCATCGTGCGCAACGACCAGCCTATCTCCACTTGGGACATCGTGTGGGGCGCAGGAACGCTGGGGTTCATCGACCAGTGGGGGCGGTTCCGCGCGATGCGCTCAGGACGCGGCGTCATCAGCGCGTACATCGATGGACAGTGGCTCTACGCACCTGTGGAGGTCATCGCGGAAACGCCAACAACAAATGGGAACGGCAGTGGGAATTGAGGTTTGGAGGCGCCGGTGGGAATCGAACCCACGAATAAAGGTTTTGCAGACCTTTCCCTTAGCCACTCGGGCACGGCGCCTCGCTACACCTAATTATACCCCATATCAAGACCAAAAGTTTCAAGGGGGAGCAATAAAAAGGAGGGTGGCAGTGAAAGGAGAGCAAAGCCTGCCACCCCCAAGGAAGGAAGGTGAACTCGTTCCCAATTAGTATTATGGCACATCGAGCCAAAAACTTTAGCCCCCCGTGGGGGGAATAGCCCACTATTCGGGACGATTCGCCAAATCCCTTCAGTTAGGTATACGACCTATGATACGGAAAAGTTTCCAAGCGGCGTTGGAATCGATTTGGATGACCCCGCGGCGCACCCTGCTGAGCGGTCTGGGGATGGCGGTGGGCGTGGCGGCGATTGTAATCCTGGTCTCGCTGGGCAGGGGCGTGCAGCGCGATGTGGTGAGCCAGGTGGAGTCGCTGGGCGTGAACTTGGTGATTGTGCTGCCAGGCAGGCTCAGCGCGGAGAATCCGTTCAACCCGATGAGCTTTATCGGGCTTAGCACGCTGCGCGAGGGCGACATCGCGGCGGTGGCGCAGGTGGCAGGCGTGCGGCGCGTCGCGCCGATTATGTTCGTGGCGGGCGCGGCGCAACGGGGCGACCGCTGGGCAGACGCCGCGCTCATCCTCGGCACGACGCCCGAATGGTTCCAAATGCGACCCCATACGCTCAAGTACGGGCGATTCTTCACCGACGCTGAAGCCGACCAGTTCGTATGTATCTTGGGACCCAAACCTGCCGAGCAACTCTTCGGCGACGAGAACCCTGTCGGTAAGCAGGTACGGCTCAACAGTCAACCGTTCCGCGTGATTGGCGTCACGGCGGAGGATACGAACCGCTCGCTGCTGGGCAGCGGCGGCTTCGAGTTCGCGATTTACGCGCCGATACGGGCGCTCCAGAAGGCGATGGGCAGCCAGCAAATCCATCGCGTGATTGCGCAGACCGCGCCCGATATCGAGCCGACGCGCCTGCAAAGCGCAATCCACGCCGCCGTGCTGCGCAGCCACAACGGCAGCGAGGATTTTACGGTCCTCACCCAAGAGGAGCTGCTCGGACGGCTGTTCACCCTGCTCCAGATTGTGTCGGTCGCGCTGACGGGCATCACCTCGATTGCGCTGGTGGTGGGGGGCATCGGTGTGATGAATGTGATGCTGATGAGCGTGACCGAGCGCGTGCGCGAGATAGGCATCCGCAAGACCGTCGGGGCGAAGCGACGCGACATCTTCTGGCAGTTTCTTATTGAGGCGTTTTTGATTGCGTTGCTGGGCGGGCTGATGGGCGTGCTAATCGGCTGGGGGGTGTGCGCCGCCATCGATCGGTTCACGGTGCTCACGCCTGAGGTCGCGCCGACCACTATCGCGCTGGCGCTGTCGGTGTGCGGCGCGGTGGGGCTAATCTTCGGCGTGCTGCCCGCCTACCGCGCTGCCCGTCGCGACCCTGTGGAGGCGTTGCGCTATGAGTAGGCTTACAGCCCCCGCAAAATCATCTCTATCGCCTCTTTGTGCTTCGTCTCGTCCGAGATGATGTCTTCCAGGTCGTTCACCAGCCCGAAATCGCCCACCTGCTCGGCTTGGGCGCGTCGCTCCAGATACCGCGCGATGGTCTCCTGCTCGGCGCGATGCACATTCACAAGCATCTGCTTGAGATCCTGCGCAGGCGGCACGGCGACAGGCATCGTAGTCGGTGCGCCGCCCAGCGCGGCAATCTTGTTCGCCAGGTACTCGGCATGGCGTAGCTCGTCGGGCACTTCGCGCATGAAGAACTCCTTCATCTCCTCACGATGGATGCCCGTCACCGTCGCGCCGTAGGTGATGTAGGTGATGATTGCCTGGTACTCATTCGCCAAGTCGGTGTTCAGACCCTCAATCAGCTGTTCCTTGATAGACATATCCAACCTCCATAGCCCAAGTATACCCCGTGATTGGAATCACAGACTCGATGGGGCGAGGCGAGGTAGACTTTGGGCATGACGCGCACAGGCAGGTTGGTGGTGGGCGTAACGGGGGCGAGCGGTGGGATTTACGCCGTTCGGTTCCTGCGCCAAGCCATTCACCACTTCCAAGAGATTTACTACATCTGCTCCGAGCAGGCGATTCAGGTGATGCAGACCGAGTTGGGGATGGATGTGACGCGCGAGACGCTCTCGGCGCGCGCGCTTTTGGGGCAAGAGTGGGACGGTTTGAAGATACTGCATCCACGCGACTACTTCTCGCCGCCTGCAAGCGGCAGTTTCCGCCACGATGGGATGGTGCTTATCCCCTGCTCGATGGGGACGCTGGGGCGCATCGCGCAGGGCATTTCGGACGACTTGATGACGCGCGCCGCCGATGTGTGCCTCAAGGAGCGACGCCCCCTAATCCTGGTGGTGCGCGAGACGCCGTTCAACTTGGTTCACCTGCGCAACATGGTGCAAGCGGCGGAGGCAGGCGCGACGATACTGCCGGCGAACCCCTCGTTTTACTATCGCCCACGCACGCTGGAAGAGGCGGTGGACACGGTAATCGCGCGCGTGTTGCAGTGTCTCGGTGTGGAGCAGCGCATAACGCCTGAATGGGGCATCGAGGATATTTAGAGGCGCGGTTGGCAGTGCCCATTACTGCCCCCTTCAGTAGCGAACACCGTAGCCAGCCTTCGTAGGCGCTGCGAGACGCGCCGCGTCGGGACTGGCAAGGCTGGCGTTGGAGCCAACCGAAGCCTCTACAGGTGGGACGACCCGACCCTGTAGACCTATACGCCGCGCGCCCCGCAAAAGTTCCTGCTACGCTCGGCTGTTCTTCACCAACTCCGTCAGCTCAGGCAACACCTGATACAGGTCCGCCACCAGCCCATAGTCTGCCACTTGGAAGATAGGGGCTTCAGGGTCGGTATTGATGGCGACGATGACTTTGGAGTCTTTCATGCCCGCCAAGTGTTGCACGGAGCCTGAGACGGCGACGGCGATGTAGAGTTCGGGCGCGACCGTTTTGCCCGTCTGCCCGACCTGGAGCTCGTTGGGGGCGATTCCCGAATCGACTGCGGCGCGCGTTGCGCCCACCGCGCCGCCGAGCGCGTCCGCCAAGCCGCCGATGTATTTCTCGAAGGTTTCGGGGTCTTTGAGCGGTCGCCCGCCGGAGACCACCACACGCGCTTGGGTGAGGTCGGGTCGTCCGCCGCTGCCGCCTTGCAGACCGAGCCACTCGGCGCGTTGGGGGATGGCTGCGGGGGCTTCCGCCGATTGCACGGGCGACTGCGCGCCTGTCGGGTTGGGCTTGCCCCACGCGGGTCCGCGCACGGTTATCACCACAGGGCTACCCTCCACCTCGAAAGTGCCTATCAGGTTCGCCGAGTAGATGGGTCGCTTCGCGACGAGCTTGCCGTTCGCCGTCTCCAGCGCGATGATGTCGCTGAGCATCGGCGCGTCGAGCAGTCCTGCGACGCGCGCCAGCACATCGCGGCTGAAGGTGGTGGTCGTGGCGACAATTGCGTCCGCGCCGAGTTGACGCGCGTGGTGGGCAATCACGGGCGCGTAGCGCTCCGCCAGCGGCTTGGCAAGGGCAGGGTGGTTCACGGTCAGCACCGCCTGCGCGCCGTAGCCCGTGAGCGTCTCGATGCACTGTAAATTCTCGCCTATCGCCAGAATCGTGAAGTTATCGGGCGACTGCTGTTGGGCGAAGGCGATAGCGGGCAGGGTCTTCTCCGAGACGCGCCCGCCGTCCGTTTCCGCTACGATGAGAATCTTCATCATCACGCCTCCTGTGTTAGATGACTCGCGCCTCCTCGCGGAGCAGGCGCACGAGTTCGTGGACATCGCTGACGCGCTTGCCTGCTTTGCGTGCAGGCGGCGCTTCCACTTTGACAAGACGCATGCGCGTTTGAACCTGCACGCCCAGGTCGGCAGGGGTGAGGGTCTCCAGTGGCTTGCTCCGCGCACGCACGATGCCCGTCAGCGCGACATAACGCGGCTCGTTCAGGCGCAAATCCGCCGTGATAATCGCTGGCAGGGGTGTCTTGAGGGTCTCGATGCCGTTGTCGGTCTCGCGTTCCACGATGGCGCTGCCGTTTTCGAGGGTGATTTTCGAGGCGAAGGTCGCCTGGGGCAGGTCTAAGAGCGCAGCGAGCATCTGCCCGACTTGGTTCTCGTCCATGTCGATGGCTTGCTTGCCCATCAGCATCAGTTGGGGTTGCTCGCGCTGGTAGACGGCGGCGAGGATTTTGGCGACGCTGGGCGCGTCGAGGAGCGCGTCGGTCTGCACCAGAATCGCGCGGTCGGCGCCCATCGCCAGCGCGGTGCGCAGCTGCTCTTGGCTCTCCGCCCCGCCGATGGACACCGCCACAACCTCGCTGGCTTTGCCCGCCTCTTTGAGGCGTATCGCCTCCTCCAACGCAATCTCATCGAACGGGTTCACCGCCATCTGCAGCCCGTCGCGGTTGATGTCCGCGCCCGTCGCGTTCGGGGTAATCTTGGCGTACGGGTCAGGTACGCGCTTCACCGATACTAATATCTTCATCGATAATCTGCCTCCTGTGCGATAGATTATACCCTGCCTGCGCGGAGTTTGACTCCGCGTTCGAAAAAACGCACGGGCAGGAAACTGGGCGGCTGCATGGAATAATTAAGGTATGACGCGAAGGCTATGCTTGGGTCTGCTGTGCGTTTGGCTGTTGGGTGCGCAAGCGCAGGAGTTGGAGCCGTACCTAAAGCTGCGCGCGGCGCATAAAATCAGAGGCGTCACGCCGATTGCAGGGCTGGAACTGGCGGTGGGCAAGCGCGTGTTGGAAGTGGAGGGCGTCGTGGTCGGCTCTGTCGCGGTGGACGAGCAACGCTCAGTGCTGATGGAGATCGAGTCGGGGCGCAGCGTGGTCGTCGCGATAGACGAGGCGCACTTGTGGCTCACGCGCGGGCAGATGCGCGTGCGTGCGCTGGTGGAAGTGCGCCGCGAGAGCGAGCTGGTCACCCCCACCTACCGACTGCTGGGCGCGACCTTCGCCAGCACGATGAGCCAGTGGGAGTCGCGTCAGCGCGCGCGTCAGCAGGCGCAGGCTGACAAGCGTCCGCCCGCGCGCACGCCGCAACTCAATAGCCGCGCCCACAACACCCGAACCCA
>CALGZO010000055.1 GCA_937934465.1 uncultured Fimbriimonadales bacterium
ATTCCCGCCACACTTTCTCGAACACCCATGCGCCGCCTGTGCTGAGCGCGAGCGCGTAGCCGAACACGCCCTGCAGCGGCTCGGCAGGGAAGACGCCCTCAATCGCTTGGCGAGTGCCCGCAATCAGCATCAGCAGCAGGGGCAACAGCAAGGGGAACGAAACGCCCGCCAACAGCGCGCCTCGCACAGTCGTCTGCGCCACCAACGCGCCACATAGCGTCAGCACTGTAGTCAGGCAGAACCCACCGCCCAGCCATAGCAGCAGCCATCCGCTCAGGTGCCCCTTGATAGGGACAACCAGCAGCGTGTAGAGCGGAACCAGCACGAGGGTCAGCAGCCCGTACAGCGTCGCGTGGAACAGCCACTTGCCCCAGAACACGCTGGCAGGTCGCGCCGCCACGCGCAGCAAATCGGCTGTGCCCGTCTCTTCCTCCACGATGAACCCCCGCGCCAGCGCAGGGAACATCCCGAACAGTAAGGCGACCCAGAACAGCCCCGCCTGCAACCCTGCGGCGAGCGTCTGCCCCAGCGCGGCAAACCCCACGCCCACCACCGTCGCCACACCCATCAACAGCGACGCGACCACACCCTGCCGCAGACGCCATTCCTGCCGCAAGTCTTTGAGCCAAATCGCGCGCACTTCACGCGCCCAACTCCAGCGTGAGGCTCCCCCACGCGGCGCACTCGGCGCGATTGGTGGCGAAGATTGCGATTCCACGACCGACTTGCTCATCCAGCACCTGTTTCAACAGTTTCAGTCCCGACGGGTCTAACCCCGCGTCGGGTTCGTCCAGCAGCAGCAGTGGCGGTTCGCCGTAGGCGGCGATTGCCATCCGCAGTCGCTGGCGCATGCCTGTGGAGTAGGCGCGCGTCCACTCGTGGGCGCGGTGCGCCAGCTCAAAGCGGTCTAACTGCGCCATCAGCGCGTCGGGATGGTCGGGCAAGCCGCGCGTTTGCGCCCACCAGCGCAGATGCTCGTAGCCCGTGAGCTCCCGATAGAGCGCGCCGTCCGCCGCGCACCAGCCCAGCGCGCGCGTGCGGTCGGCAATCATAGTCCCCGCGTGGAACAACCGTATCTCACCCTCCGTCGGCGCGAGCAGCCCTGCCAGCAACTTGATGAAGGTACTTTTGCCCGAGCCGTTTGCCCCGCGAGCCACCAGCACGGTTCCCGACGCAACTTGCAGTTCCAGCCCGCGAAACACCCACCGCTCGCCGAACCGCTTGCCCAACTGTCGGCATTCCAAACTCCACTGCGGCATCTGCACAGAGTGTACCCATCTGTGGTATAATCGCGTTATCGTGTGGCGTCGCCTTGCAATCGGCATACTTGGGCTGATGGCGTGCATCGGGCTTGGACAGTCCGACACCGCGCCCGATTTGACGCGCCCGCCGAATGTGGTGGTCGTGATTCAAGTGCAGCCCGACGGCTTCCACCCGATTTCGTGGACTTTTGACAAGCGCGTGCCCCACGACGCCGTGCGCCAACGGATACAACAGTTCGCGCAGTGGGCAGAGCGCAGTGTGTCGTATGTGGAGGTTGCCGACGACAGCCTCAAGCGCAACGCCAAACCCAGCGAGTTGCTGACCACAGCGAGCTTCGCCTCAGGTGGACTGGTAAACCTGCAGGAAGGCACGCTGAACCTCACGCCGATTGCGCGCGCGTTCGCGGACATGCCCGTCGTGCATGTGTATGTGATACTGCCTCAAGCAGTGAAATATGCAGGCTACTTCGAGTATGCGACGCCCCATCTACATATGTGGACAAGCGCAGAGCCTGCGATGTGGCGCAGCGTGATTAACATCCACACGCCCGACCCTGCTCTGCTGGAAATCCCTCTCAAACGCCCAGAGCCGAAACCGCAGGCAGAGACGCCTGTCGCCCCGCCCGCGCGCCCGCCTACTGGCTGGCTAATTAGCCTGATTCTCGTCGCGGCGTTCGCTGTGGGGGCAGGAATCTTCTGGATAACCTCGAAACTATTCAAGCGACAAACGGACACGACAACCGTCCAACCAGAAACCGAACTTTAGCTGGAGGTCTCTGTATGCTGAGCTATACCTTAGACGACTTGATTAAGACCGCGTACGAGCAGCGTGCGTCCGACATTTTCATCAAATCGGGCGCGCGCCCTGTGATGCGCCTGCACGGTAAGATCACCCCCTTCGAGCAAGCGTTGGAGCCGCTCACCAACAGCCAATCGCGCGACTTGTGCTTCTCGCACATGAGCCACGAACAAATCGCCAAGTTCGAACATCGCATGGCAATCGACTTGGCGTTCACTGTGGAGGGTGTATGTCGCATCCGCGCGAATGTGTATATGCAGCGGCAATCGGTGGCAGGGGTCTTCCGACTCATCCCACTCCAACACTGGAAACTGGAGGAGCTGTGGCCCGAAGAGCCTGAAATCCCGCGCGTGCTGGCAGGGCTGACCCAGTACCGACAGGGGCTGGTGCTGGTCACGGGTCCCACCGGCTCTGGTAAATCGACCTCGCTGGCGGCGATGATCGACCTCATCAACGAGACGCGACGCGGACATATCGTAACTATTGAGGATCCGATTGAGTTCGTGCATACCGATAAGCTCTCCATCGTGAGCCAGCGCGAGGTAGGCATCGACACCGAGTCGTTTATCGACGCGATGCGCTCGGTGGTGCGCGAAAGCCCCGACATCATCCTGATTGGCGAGATGCGCGATGTGGAGACGATGCACGCCTGTATGCAAGCCGCCGAGACGGGACACCTGGTGTTCTCAACGGTGCACACGCCCAGCGCGTATGAGACGATGGACCGTATCGTGAACATGTTCCCCCCTGAAGAGAAGAAGCACATTCTGCAACGCTTGGCGAACACGCTGCGCGGGATTGTGGCGCAGAAGCTCGTGCCGCGCGCGGGCGGACAGGGACGCATCGCCGCGGTGGAGATTATGATCAACACGCCGACCGTCGAGAAGATGATCGAAGACGGACACATCGGCGAGATTTATCACGCCATCCGCGAGGGCGAACACTGGGGCATGCGCACGATGAACCAATGCCTGTACCGCTATGTGCAGAAACAGCTCATCACGCCTGAGGAAGCGATGAACTACGCGGGCATCCACTCCGAGCTGCGCCAGATGCTCCGACGGATGTAGCCCACTCGGAATACAAAACGCTGCCCGAAACGCCGATAATCTCCTCAGTATGGCGTGGGCGAACTGGCTAACGAGGGCGTTGCGCAACTCCGACTTGATGATTGCGCTGGCAATCCTTGTCGTGGTCACGATGCTGATTCTGCCAATGCCCAAGTGGATGCTGGACACTTTCATCGTGTTCAACTTCGCCGCGTCGATCGTGATTGCGCTGATGGCGGTCAACATCACGAACCCGCTGCAGTTCTCGGTGTTCCCCGCGTTGCTGTTGGTGACCACGCTGTTTCGGCTCGCGTTGAGCATCGTCGCCACGAAGCTCATCTTGGGCACGGGCAGTGCTGGCAAGGTGATTGAGACCTTCGGGCAGTTCGTGGTGGGAGGCGACTTCGTGGTGGGCGTGGTGGCGTTCTTGATCTTAGTGGTGGTGCAGTTCGTGGTGATTACGAACGGCGCAGGGCGCGTGGCGGAGGTCGCCGCGCGGTTCACCCTCGACGCGATGCCCGGCAAGCAGATGGCCATCGACGCCGACCTGAACGCAGGGCTAATCACCCAAGAGGAAGCCAAGCGTCGCCGCCGCGCGATTGAGCTGGAAGCCGATTTTTACGGGGCGATGGACGGCGCGAGCAAGTTCGTCAAGGGCGACGCGATTGCCGCGATA
>CALGZO010000056.1 GCA_937934465.1 uncultured Fimbriimonadales bacterium
GGCGATAATCAGTCTCGCGGGATGGAGGAGGCTTCTTGCGTGGGCTTGGGCACGCCGCGCCAAGCGTTTAGGCGCAGCCATATCAGGTCGCGTAGCATCCGCAATCCATCGCGGAGCAGGCGCACTTTAGAGCCTTCTTGGTGCATCCAGCGGATGGGTACCTCCGCGATGGGGTAGCCCAGCCGCTGCGCGTAGAACAGCGCCTCGAAATCGAAACTGAAGCCGCTGAGCCGACAGCGCGCGAAGATTGCTTGCGCCGCCTCGCGCGTGAAGAGCTTGAACCCGCACTGCGTGTCGTGGACGCCGCGCACTGCCAAGAGCTGCACCGCCTTATTGAACGCGCGACCTGCCATCTCGCGATAGAACGGCTGACGCACCACCAGTTGCGATTCGCGCAGGGGACGCGAGCCAATCGCAATCGGATAGCCTTGATCTAAGTAGGGTTCCAACTTCTCCAGCTCTTCGATGGGTGTGGCGAGGTCGGCGTCGCTAAAAAGCACGCGCGCGCCGCGCGCCCGCAAGATACCGTAGCGCACGGCGTAGCCCTTGCCCTGATTAGGCTGATACGCCAGCAGCTGCACCTGCGGATGCGCCTGCGCGAAGCGTTGCACAATCGCTTCGGTCGCGTCTGTGCTGCCGTCGCTGACCACGAGGATCTCATACGGTTCACCGCGCGCGTCCAAGTATTCCACGATGCGCTGCAGGGTGCGCTCGATACGCGCCGCCTCGTTGTAGGCAGGGATTACCACCGACAGGCGCGGCTCAGCGTCAGCCACCGAAGACCTCCTGCAGGGCGCGTTCAAACGCTTGCGTCGCCTCCTGCCCGAACAGGCAAAAGCGCACCTGCTTGAGGTTGGAGCCAGCCTCTATGTGCGCTTTGAGCGTCTGCATCATCACGCGCGCGCCCTGTTCGAGGGGGAACCCAGCGACGCCCATCCCGACGGCAGGCAACGCGATGCTCTGCACTCCGTGTGTCTCCGCGAGTTTCAAGCTGTGCGCCACGCTGCTCTGGATGGTCTCCGCCGTCGCCTTACCCCCAAGCGACATGCTGGCGGCGTGGATGACATAGCGCGCGGGCAGTTCGCCTGCCCCAGTGATTGCCGCCTCGCCCACTTGTATCGCGCCATGCCGATTACATTCCTCTTGAATTGTGGGACCGCCTTTACGGGCAATCGCGCCTGCAACGCCGCTGCCCAAAATGAGGTCGTTATTCGCTGCGTTCACAATCGCATCGACAGCTTGCTCGGTGATGTCTGCCTCCAACACCTCGATTGCAACGCCCCGATAGGTCGCCGTTAGCATATTAGTTAATTCTACCCCGATTCTGCTCGTGCTATCAGTTTTGCGAGTGTGGTCAGCCGCGCTCGATTCCTATAATGCCCTGTGAGGGAAGCATATGGAGCGTGCTATCCGTCGCTGGTTAGGGATGACGCTGGCGGGATTGTGGGGCGTCGGTGTGGCAGCGAGCCACGATATCGCCGCTCACGAGTACTTGTTGCATCAGTACGCTTTTGCTGTGAACGAGGCGCGTGTGGCGCACGGGCTGCCGCCGCTGAAGTTGAACGCACAGTTGTGTGAAGCGGCGCAAGCCTACGCCGAGACGCTGCTGGAGACAGGACAGATTCAACACGCAGATGCGCACGGGCGACGCGCCGACTATCGCGCGATGCAAGCGGGCTACTTCTATGCACGCTTGGGTGAGAACCTCGCCGCTGGGCAGCTCAGCTGGGAGCGCGCCCTTGAGATGTGGCTGCAAAGCCCCTCGCATCGCGACAACTTGCTGCGCGACGACTACCGCGAGTTGGGCGTCGGGTTCAGCGCGGACGACACAAAGCGCTATCGCACGACCTGGACGCAGCTGTTGGGCGCACGACGCCATGTGTACCCCGTGATTATCAACTTGGACGCGCCCGTCGCCGACACGCCAGATGTGGTGGTGTATATTCACGGCGCGGATGAAGCGAGCGCGATGCGCTATCGGATAGACGGGGGCGCGTGGAGCGAGTGGCAGTCGCCGCAGGCGTGGCTGCGTTGCGCCCTGCCCGCGGGCGAGGGCTGGCGCACCGTCACGGTGCAGCTGCGTATCGGCAATCGCATATACAGCGCGTCGGACGAGATTTACTTACAGGGCGCCGCTGTCCTCGCGCAGGTCGCGGGCGACGGCGACCGCCACGATGAATCGCGCGCCCGCCGCCTTGAGGACTTGAGCGCAGGCGTTCAAGGTGCTACCCGTGGTGAACACATCATCGAGCAGCCACACAACGCGCCCGCGCACGGCGTCGGGATGAACGCACTCGAACACATCTTGCACATTATGCAATCGTGCTGCGCCGCTCAGCCCCACCTGCGGACGGCGGTAGAAGCGTCGGCGCAGCCAGTGCGCCTGCATCGGGACGGTTGAGAGCTGGCTGAGCCGCTGCCCGATTAGCTCGGTCTGATTGAACCCGCGCATCGCCCGCCGATAGGGGTGGATGGGCACGGGCACAATCGCGTCTGCCTGCTTGAGCGGCGCGTGCGCAGGATATTGGAACGCTTCCCACAGCAGGCGCGCCAGCGGTTCGGCGGCGCGCCGCCAACGGCGAAACTTGAGGTTCACCACAGCGCGGCGCACACTCCCCACATAGAGACCGCCACACACAGCGCAATCAAACCGATATTCGCGGTTCAGGCAGGCGCGGCAGTCGCCCAACTCGCGCAGGGGCGCGCCGCAGTGCAGGCAAGTCGGGGGCAGGTTGGGCGACAGCTGCGCCTGACACCGTTCGCACAGAAAATCACTGTGAAACCGCCCGCACGCCACACACCGCGACGGATAGAGCGCACGCCACAGCCCGTCGAGCATCCCTCAGCGGTAAATCACATCCAGCACCACATCCCGAATGCCCGGACGCTGGCGCAAGATGCGACGAATCAATTCCATCTCCGCCTTGATGTCGACATCGTGCCCACGCATACCGCTCACTGTGCCGCGCAGGTATACCACGCCGTGAAACACCTGCACATCCAAGCGCGAGGAGTCGATATGGCGTTTGCTAATCTCGCGCAGTACCATCCGACGGGTCTCCACATCGGCTAATGCCATCGTTTGTGTCCTCCTGCCGTATTATAGCATATCCCCCTAAAGAACGCGCGAGGCTTTGCCGATAATCCCCACAGCAAATTTGCGGAGAATCTACCCAACAGGGGGTTATCGGAATGAGTCTGAGGATTAATACGAACATCCAGTCGCAGAATGCGCTGCGGAATGTGAGCCTGACATCGGATGCGATGGGGCGCACGATTGAGCGGTTGGCGTCGGGGTTGCGTGTCAATCGCGCGGCGGACGACCCTGCCGGGCTGATTATCTCGGAGAACCTGCGTGCGCAAATTACAGGGCTGCAGCAGGCGGTCAACAACGCGCAGGACGCGGTGAACATGATTAAAACCGCCGAGGCTGCGCTGGACGAGGTGCATACCGCCCTACGCACGATGCGCCAGCTCGTGCTACACGCCGCCAACACTGGCGTGAACGACTACGCGGCGCTGCAAGCCGACCAGACTCAAATCCGCGCCCTAATCGATAGCATCAACCGCATCGCCGAGCAGACCTCGTTTGGCACGAAACGGCTGCTCGATGGCACTTCGGGGATTAGCGCGGCGGTTACGAACCCCACGCGCGTGTCGGGCATCTTCATCGGGGGGCTATTCAACGGTTTTGCAACCGACAGCGGCGCTGTGACGCTTCAGGTGACCGCTGCCGCCACGCGCGCTACGGTCATCGGCACGCGCGCCTTCGCCGCAGGCACCACGCTTGCCAGCCTGATGGGTACACCTGCAGGTAATGTGGTCATCAACGGCTACACGATTACCGCCGAAGCAACCGAGACTGTCGGCAGCTTCATCGATAAAATCAACGCCGTCTCGCATATTACAGGGGTCGTCGCGAACTTCAATCCCACGACACTTCAGATTGAGCTGCGCCACAAGGAGTACGGCAGCCAGTTCGAGGTGAATCTACACGACACGGTAGGCGTCATTCTTTCAACGCCTGGGTCATCCAGTGCTGTGGGCACAAATGCTGTTGCAACGGTGATTGCCAATACGGTCAACGGTGTCCAGACCGTTACCTTCACTGGCGGGCAGGCGACAGGCGATTCTGGGCTGCGCCTACGCGACGGCTACGGCAACATTATTACCCTCACGGAAGCGGGCAACGATACCTCGTTAGCAGCCGCGCAAGTCGCTGTGGTGAGCGCGGGGTTGCTTCAGTTCCAAGTCGGCGCGAACGCAGGACAGTTCGTGCGATTCTCCCTCATCGATGTCAACTCTGCCAAACTGGGCACGACCGTTGTGCCCGGTCAAAATCTCTCCACCATCGATATTACACAGCCCAACTCTACCGACAACGCCTTGCGCATCATCGATGCGGCGATAGGCGAGATTTCCAAGATACGCGGCGACATGGGCGCGTTCCAGCGCTATATCTTAGAGAGCAACATCCGTTCACTCAATGTCGCCCGCGAGAATGTGATGGCGAGTGAGTCGACCATTCGCGACGCCGATTTCGCCTTAGAGATATCGACCTTCACGAAGCAACAAATCTTGATGCAGTCGGGAATGTCGGTGCTGGCGCAGGCGAACTCCGCGCCGCAGACGGTACTGCAGCTGCTCCAGCGCATCTAAGCGATTGGGAGCGCAAAGAGCGGTCACCGTTGGGTAGGGCGCTCCATTTGGAACATCGCTTCGGGGCGAGCGCGTACATACCACGCTTGCCCCATCCGCCCGATGTAGTCGGCAGCGAGATTATCCACCACGCTCTCGGAAGTTAGCAGGTGCTCGGCGATATGGAAGCACAGCACCTCGCCTATTACATAGTTCGCGGCGGTCGGACCTGCGCCGTGCGGCACGATTTGGAACAGTTTGCATTCCATCGCGATAGGGCTTTCGGCGACGCGCGGCGGCTGCACATAGCGCGAGGGGGCGCGGGTCAGCCCCACCTGCTCAAACTCGCATACGCCGTACTCGTACTCGTACGAAGTCTGGTTCATCCGCTCCGCGAGCCAGTAAGGCGCGATATTGACCACGAACTCGCCTGTGGCTTGCACATTGCGCAGGGTATCTTTGGGACGACCGTCGCGCGTGTTGGTGCAAGAGAACACGACCGACACGGGGTTTGCGCCGCCTGCGTTGAAGAAGCTGTAGGGCGCGAGGTTGGTGCAGCCATCGGGCGCGCAGGTGCTGACCCATGCAATCGGGCGCGGCGCAACGCAGCTAATCAGCAGCGCATACGCCTCGCGCGGACTCATCTCTGAGGGGATGAAGGCGCGTGTTGTCATACGCCAACAAAGATACCCCAAAACAGGTAGAATCGCAGTGATGCGTGAGGCATTAGAACAGTTGCAGCAAGCGATTCAGCACGCGCTGGTGCTGGGGCTGAACCGTTCGGGTGGGTTAGAGCCGCTGCGCGACGCCCAACGCGCCCTGCAGCGCTACGACGCGCTCGAACCGCTTTTGGAGACCTTGCAGGCAGTTCTCGATGCGCCCGACACGCGCACGCAGCTCAACGCGCTGACACGGCTCCACTACGCCTGCGGGCAGTGCTTGGCGCGATTGCAAGTGTACGCCTTGCCCCAGATATCCGAACCGTTGGCGCAGGAGCCGACGCGCCAAGTGGCTGCGCCTGCCGACCCGACGCCGTTTGTGCGACTGTTTCGCGGCGAGGCGTCGCTGCTGGAGGTGTTGCCCGCCATCCGCGAGCAGGTGTGGCAGTGGCAGGTGGGTCAGCCGCTACTGCCCTTGCAACTCGCTTTAGCGCACAGCGGAACTGCTTACCTCGCCATCGAACGCCTGCAATCGCTGGGCGAAGCGGCGCTGCCTGTGATTATCCAACTCACAGGCAGTAAAAGCGCGATGGCGCGCCTGCGCGCATGCGAGTTGCTGTTGGATTACACGGAGCCGACGGCGACAGCGGCGCTACGCGGCGCACTACCTCGAGCGCCGCGCGCCTTGCCCCTGTTCGTGAAACTGCGCCGCCGTCCCGACCTACACTCCATCTTTGTCAACGACGACGCGCTGCCTCTAAGCGCGTGGCTGGATACACCGATGAGACGCGAACTTTTCCTTCAGATGCTGGGACGCGCCTCCGTGCGGATAATGTTGGAACCCACCCACTCGCCCGTGATTGCGCAGCTGATAGAGAAGGCGCTGCAGGTCGCACGCAACGAATACGAATGGATGCGCCTACTGGTAAAGATACCGCACGAGCAAGCCACGCAGCGGATTCTCAACAACCGAGAGGGGATAACGCTGTGGATACAACACCTTAGCGAAACTCTGGACTACCGATTGACGCCCATCGTCCTCAGTATCTACCCACAGTTCCATATGCATGAGCTTCGATTGCTCAATCAGCTGGGCGACGCGGCGTTCCTACCGTGGGTGATACAAGCCGAGCAAAAGGACACCCGATATTATGGCGAGGCGGCGAGCATCCTTCAAGGAGACGCCGCCCCGACCAGCGACTGAATCGCCCTCAGTATCACTCGGGCCAGCCGTGGAACGGCTCCCACGGACGGCTCACATAGTCGGCGAAGGCGAACGCGAGCATAATAATCAGCCAGAAGAAGCCCGCGCCCGCAAAGAGCCACGCCAACTTGCCGCTGAAGCGCACATGCATAAAGTTCATAATCACGATGGTCGCCTTCCACACGGCTATCGTGAGCGCAATCACGACGCCCAACCAGTTCGGCACATTCGGAATGTAGCCAGCAACCACAGTGAGTATCAGCAATACCATCAGCCAATAGAGCGTGCGCGTATACAGCGACACAGGATGCACATGCGAATCGCTATGACCTGCCATTCGGTTTTACCTCCCGATGAGATACAACAGCGGGAACAGGAAAATCCACACGATGTCCACCAAGTGCCAGTAGAGTCCCGTCATCTCCACAGGCATAAAGTCGGCGATGGGCTTGTTTTTCAGATGGTCGATCCACGCGCGTCCGATGAGGATGCCGATGATAATCATCCCCACCAGCACATGCAAGCCGTGTAAACCCGTCATCACGAAGTAGAAGCCGAAGAAGAGGCGCGTGCGCTGTTCGAACTCTTGCGCGGAGACTTTCTGCAGTGGGGTGAATTCGCCGTTGCGCGTTCTGCCTAACTCATAAAACTCTTTGCCGTCCTCTTCCACGACGCGCAGCTCGCCTTTCTTCTCGGCGTGTTCCACGACGGCGTGTGCGCTGTAGTCGCCGCCGGGGAAGAGGTGATGCTCGAACTTCGCGCCGTACTCGAAGTATTTGTTGACCATGAACACGCCTGCGAACAGGAAGGTGAGGAAAAGGTAGAATGCCTGTTTCTTGTGACGATTCTGCATTGCGGCACGGACGGCGCGTGCCATCGTATAACTGCTAAAGAGCAGCACAAAGGTGTTCAGCGTCCCTATCGGCACGCTCAATTCGTGGTGCGCGAGGGTGAACTCCAGCACATATTTGAAGCGATAGATGGCGTAGGCGGTGAAAATCGCGCCGAAGAACAGCACCTCCTGCACGATGAACGCCCACATCCCGATGAGATAGGATGTGTTTTGCTGTTCGATTGTTTCAAATTGCTCGCCTAAGATGCCATCGCCGTGATAATGCCCATCGCCAGCGTGTTCCAGCGTTGCGGTCTTCTCCAGTTCCTTCACGCTCACCGTCAGTTAGCCTCCTCCGCCTTTAGAGAGTGTACCTAAGCTACTGTGTAGCACGGACATTCCTGTCCGTACGCGATGTATGCTTGGACAAGAATGTCCAAGCCACTTTGTGGCACGGACATTCCTGTCCGTGCGCGATGTATGCTTGGACAGGAATGTCCAAGCCACTGGGCGCGTGAATGCTTGGACAAGAATGTCCAAGCCACAGGTGCGACGACATTCCTGTCGTCGCACCTGGGCGAGAGTCGTTAGCCATCCTTGCCTCCGACTACTACTGGGCGCGGCTTGGGCACGAAGCCCGTCGGCTCCTCAGGATGGTTGTAGTCGTAGGCAGGGCGCGTGACAATCGGCGTGCGCTCGAAGTTGTGGGGGTCGGGCACTGGGTCTACCAGCTCCCACTCCAGCCCGCGTGCG
>CALGZO010000057.1 GCA_937934465.1 uncultured Fimbriimonadales bacterium
CGCGAGATTGCTGCGAAAATCATCCCGCCGCATATCGACTTCCCTGAGGAGAAAGACTTGGTGGTGGTGTATGTGTACGGCTCTGGGGTCAAGAACGGCGCGCCCTACTCGATTAGCTTGGAGTTCGTGGAGTACCATGACGACGCGACGGGCTTCACGGCAATGGAGCGTTGCACGGGCTTCTCGGCAGGGATTATCGCGCACGGCGTGGCGACGGGCGTCGTGCCGCGCGGAACCGTGCCCTACGAACAGACGATGAGCGGGCATCAGTTCGTGAACGAGTGGCTGCGGCGCGGGATGATGCTCCGCCAGACCGTGAGCCAGCAGTTGAAGCCGTAGGACGCGGATTGAGCCGATGAGTGCGGTTGGCAAGGTACTGTTGGGGTTGGGCGTCATGCTGATGGCGGTGGGGCTGCTGCTGATAGGGCTGGAGCGGCTGGGCGTGCGCGGCTGGCGCATGCCCGGCGACATCGCCATCCAACGCGATGGGTTCCAGTTCTACTTCCCGCTGGGCACAAGCATCCTGATTAGCATTCTCCTCACGCTATTGCTGACTTTCTGGGCGTGGCTGAGCGCGCGAGGACGCTGACGATGGACGCGCACTTGTTCGATTACGAGCTGCCCGACGATTTGATTGCCCAAGAGCCAATCGAGCCGCGCGACCACTCGCGCCTGATGGTGTTGCATCGCGCCTCGCAGCGCATCGAGCATCGGCGGTTCTACGAGTTGCCAGAGTATCTTCGGGCGGGCGATACGCTGGTGCTGAACGACACGCGCGTCTCGGCGTGGCGGCTGCGCGGGCGCAAGCCCACAGGCGCCATAGCGGAGGTGTTCCTGCTCTGCCCGCTCGCCGATGGACGCTGGCACGCGCTGGTGAAGCCCGGCAGACGCCTGCCCGACGGCAGCCGTGTGATAGTAGACTCTCAGCTCGAAGTGCATCTGGAGGGTCGGTTAGAGGGCGGGCTGCGCCTCGTGCGGCTTATCAGCGACGAGCCGCCCGAACAGATTCTGCCGCGCGTGGGGCAAGTGCCCTTGCCGCCCTACATCCATCGTCAGCTGACCGACCCCGAACGGTATCAGACCGTCTATGCGCAACATCACGGCTCCGCCGCCGCCCCCACCGCAGGGCTACATTTCACTCCCGCCCTGCTGCAACGCCTGCAAAGTCAAGGCGTACAGATTGCCTTCATCACCCTGCATGTGAGCCTTGACACCTTCCGCCCCCTGAAAACCGAGCAGGTCGAACAGCACCCGATGCACGGCGAGTGGTACACGATACGCCCTGAAGCCGCCGCGACCATCAACCGCACCGAGGGACGCATCGTGGCGGTGGGTACTACCAGTATCCGCGCGCTGGAGAGCGCAGCCATCGGTAAACGCCGTGTGCAGGCAGGCTCCGCCGAGACGCGCCTCTACATCACGCCCGGCTACGAGTTTCAAGTGGTGGACGCCATCATCACCAACTTCCACCTGCCCCGAACCACGATGCTGGTGCTGGTCAGCGCGTTCGCAGGGCGCGAGTTCGTGTTGCGAGCCTATCGCGAGGCGGTTCAAGAACGCTACCGCTTCCTCAGCTTCGGCGACGCGATGCTGATTATGTGAAGTGTGAATCCCCTCTCCAGTTCTTAACAATTTCTTCACATTTGGCGTTGTATACTATACGACACCTGATAGGAGGACGACGCCATGCGTAAGGGATTCACCCTGATTGAGCTACTGGTCGTGATTGCGATTATCGCGATACTGGCGGCGATTCTGTTCCCTGTGTTCGCACAGGCGCGCGAGAAAGCCCGCCAGACAGGCTGTCTGTCGAATGTGAAGCAGATTGGACTCGGCGTTCAGATGTATACCCAGGACTACGATGAGTATGTACCGCGCAACGCTTACGCGGATCCGCCCCGCGTGCCAGAGGGCAACCACTTCACGAACTGCTCCTCGCCCCGCTGGATGGATGTGATTCAGCCCTACATTAAGAACACCGATGTCTTCAACTGTCCGAGCGACCCGTTCGCGCCGATACGCGGCACGCTGCCCAATGGCGCCGCGCACACGCTTGCCGAGAACAAGCGATATGTCTACCAGCCGTACTCGCCCGACGGCAGCAATGTGCGCCGCGAGGCGGACTGCGGCGACCCGAACGGTCAAACGAATGTGGGACGCCGATTCGGCAGCTACGCCATCAACAACATGTACTATGGCGGCTGCGGCAACGGCGTGACCTTCCGCAACGGCAACACCTCCACCTGCACGCCGCCCAACAATAAGCCGCTCGCGATTATCGCCGAGCCTGCCGACACCGTGCTGATTGCTGAGGTGCAGAACATGGGACAGAGCGCGGACTTCTATCGCGCTGACCTCGTGCGCGACGACCAGCCCACCCGCGCGGTGGAGACCTTCCCCTTCCCTGCACTGCTGAACCGCCGCAACAACGGCGCGATTCTCGGACGCCACATGAAGCTCTCCAATGTCGTGTGGGTCGACGGGCACGCGAAAGCCGTCACAATCAACTATCTGGCGGAGACGAACCCGAACATCTGCGGCACGACCTGTGTAATGTTCCGCTTCACGGTGGACGACGACCGCCCTCGCTAACCCACTGAACCTCGCAAGCCGACTGACGCGCCAACTCCAAACAGGGGTTGGCGCGTTTTGCCCATAGCGGGTATCCTATAGCGCGATGCGAAGCGGACTCTCTCAACGGGCGCAGGCGGCGCAACCGTCGCCGACGCTTGCGCTGACGGCGCGCGCCCAAGAACTGCGCCGACAAGGCGTCGATGTGCTGAGTTTCACGGCAGGCGAGCCAGATTTCGATACGCCCGAATTCGCCAAAATGGGCGCCTTAGAAGCCATCCACGCGGGCTACACCAAATACACGCCCACGCCCGGCATCCTACCCCTGCGTGAAGCCATCAGCGAGAAGTTCGAGCGCGAGAACGGCTTGCACTACGCGCCCGACCAGATTGTCGTCTCCTGCGGGGCGAAACACTCGCTCTTCAGCGCGTTCATGGCGATTTTGGACCCCGGCGACGAGGTCATCATCCCCACGCCGTGCTGGGTGTCGTACCCGGAACAGGTGAAGCTGATGGGCGCGACGCCCGTGTTCGTGCCCGCCGACGAGACCACCGACTTCCTGCCCGACTACAACGCCCTCCGCCGCGCCGTCACGCCGCGCACAAAGGCAATCGTGCTGAACACGCCCTGCAACCCCACAGGCGCGGTGTTCAGCCGCAAGCAACTCAAAGAGATTGCCTCGCTCGCCCTCACGCATAACCTGTGGCTGGTGGTGGACGAGATTTACGAGTACCTGGTCTACGACGGATACACGCACGAAAGCATCGGCGCGTTGGGCAAGGAGGTGCGCGAGCGCACGATTACCGTGAACGGCGTTTCCAAGAGTTTCGCGATGACGGGCTGGCGGATTGGGTATCTGGGCGCGCCGCGCGAGGTCGCTCAAGCCGTTAGCCGACTGCAAGACCAGATGACCTCCAACGCCTGCACGATTGCCCAATATGCCGCGTTAGCCGCGCTCCAAAACGCCGATTCGGCGTGGCGCGAGTTGCTCTGCGCCACTTTTGACCGTCGCCGTCGGCTGATGGTGGACGGGCTGAACAGTATCGACGGCGTGCAGTGCTGGACGCCGCGCGGCGCGTTCTACGCTTACGCGAATGTGCAGGGGCTAATCGGACGACGCTACGAGGGGCAGCGGCTGTGCTCCTCTGCGGATGTGGCGGAGTTTCTACTGAACATCGCGCGTGTGGCGACCGTGCCGGGCGAGGGGTTTTGCGCGCCGGGCTATCTCCGCCTCTCGTATGCGACCTCCGAGCCGATTATTCAGGCAGGGTTGGCGCGTCTCGCTGAGGCGGTCGCCCTGCTGACGGACGACTAACGCACTGCGCTGGCTCAGCGCGTGGCGTCTTTCGCCTGCTGCCACAGGGCTTCCCACTCGTCGGGGCTGAGCGTGTCGAGCGGGCGGTTCTGGCGCGCGGCTGCCGCTTCCATCCACTGGAAACGGCGTGTGAACCGATCCACCATCGCGCGCAACGCTTGCTCGGCGTCGATGCGTGCGTGCCGAGCGATGTTGACCACTGTGAACAGCAAATCGCCCAACTCGCTCTCGATACGCGCCTCATCGCCCGACTCGATGGCTTGGCGCAGTTCCGCCTCCTCCTCGCGCAGCTTGTCCAGCACGCCGTAGATAGAGTCCCACTCGAATCCGACGCGGGCGGCGCGCTTGGAGATTTCTTGGGCGCGTGCGAGCGCGGGCATCGTGCGCGGCGCGCCGTCCAGCACGGACGCGCGTCGCTTCTGAGCGCGTTTCGCCTGATCCCAGTTCTTCAGTACCTGCTCGGCGGTCTCGGCGTGCGCGTCGCCAAACACATGCGGATGACGCGCAATCAGCTTCTCGATGAGGTGTTGCACGACCTGCTCGATGTTGAACGCGCCCGTCTCGCTGGCGATTTGACTATGCATCAGCACTTGCAGGAGCAGGTCGCCGAGCTCCTCGCGCAAATCGGCGGTGTTGCCCGAATCGATGGCTTCGAGCGTCTCGTAGGTCTCTTCCAGCAGGTGCGGTTTGAGGCTCGCGTGGGTCTGCTCGCGGTCCCATGGGCAGCCGTCGGGGGCGCGCAGGGCAGCGACCACGCGCGTCAGCCCCTCGAATCCGTGATACGCGCCTGCGCGGCGGGGGCACGGCGGTATCAGCAGATAGGTAATCGCGTCGCAGGGCATTCGGTGCAGTTCTTCGAGGGGCGCGCGGCGATACTCCGTGAGCGCGTCGTCGCCCGGCGCATGTATCAGGTACGCCTCGAACGACGGCGGATAGTAGCCCAACAGGTACACCAGCAGAGACTGCAACACCTCTGGGTTCTGGAGATCGAACCACAGCACAGGCAGCGTCGGATCGAAGCGCAGGTGAGGCAAGCGTCGCGCGCTGATGAGTTGGATGCCGTCGGGCGCGGCAAGCGGGATGGTTTCTAACGCGGGTTCAAGCACGCCCCGACTGGGCACTATCCGCACGGGGTGGTCGCGCTGCGCGGCGGCTGCCAACAGCGCATGCGTCGTTGGATTGCCTATCAGTGGGTGTCCTGGCGTCGCGAGCGCGACGACGGGTTCGGGCGCGTGGAGCAGGGTCTCAATCGCTTGCTCGATGGGTTCGGGGCACGGCTCGTAGGCGACGGCAGCCAGTTGCAGTGCGCGTGCGCTGGGGTGGCTCGGCTCGGTGAGGAACACGCGCTGGGCGCGGCGCAACGCTTGAAGGGCTGCATCGCTGAGCTCCTGCGCGCCGCCCGCGCCCAAACCGATTAGGTAGAGCATCAGCGTCCCTGAGCGGACTGAGGCGCGGCGGCGTTCTGGGGCGAGGCAGGTTGCCTACCCATCTGCTTCTCCGCCTCAGTAATCGCCTTCTTCAACTCTTCCATATATTTCTCGTATTGCTTCTTCCACGCTTCGGATTTAATCTCCACAGGCGTGTTCACCATCCGCTTCGCCAACTCCAAGTTCAGGTCGCGGTTCGTCTGCCGCCCCTTTTGGAGCATCAGCGCCTCGCGGATTTGGTCTTTCACTTCCTCGAAAGGCAGTTGACGCCCTTCCGTTTTCGCCAGCACCTCGAACCGCGCCACTAACCCCGGACCGACAGGCAGCCACTCGGTGACCTGCATGGGCTTTGCGTTCTTGAGCGTGTTGCGGATGCGCAGCGAGGCTTGACGCTCCTGAGGATTTTCGGGCAGTGCGCCTTCCAGGGCAATCTCGCCCTGATTCGCCTGCACGCCCGCTACGGGGTTCTGCGCGTACTTGTTCACCACGCTCTGGAAGTTGAACCCGCGCTTCAGGTCGTCATCGATCTGCTTGCGCACTTCGGGGTTCTGCACGATGATGAAGCGCACGCTGGCGTTCGCGGGGCGGTAGAAGGCTTGTTTATTTTGTTCGTACGCCTGCTTGACCTCCTGCTCGGTTACGGTGACGCCTTTGGTGACCATATTGAACTCGGCAAGGGCGACGCGCACGCGCTGGCGATAGTCGTCGAGCGTGAGCCGTTGCTCGGTGATGGCTTGTTTGATTTGGGGATTGTTCTTCATTTCGCGTTGCACGCGCTCTTCTACCTGCTGGTCGGTGGGCAGCACGCCTTCCTCTTTTGCCATGTCGAGCATTACTTGCTCGCGGATCATCTGCACGAGGGTCGTGTATCCTGCAGGAGCGGTGGTCGCTTGGTTGCCCGCGATTTGGACAGGGGTGGGCATCAGTTCAAGGCGTCGCAGGTACATTTCCTTGTCGATGGGGGTTTCCCCCACTTTGGCGACGGCGTCTTGACTGCGCCCGCCGCACGCGCTCAGGGTCGTCACCGCAACAGCTGTCGCAAGACCTGCTCCAAAAAGACTGGTTAATTTCATCCGTTCTCCTCCACACTGCGTCGTTTGAGACTAAGTATCAGCTCCACTTCGCCGAGCGCGTAGCCTGTTTGTCGGGCGATTTCGGAGACGCTCAGCCCTTGCTCTGCCAGTATCGCTACCACGCCATAAGGCGAAGCTTCATGCGCTGTAAAGTTATACCCAGAATCGGATGTGAAAGTTTCCTGTTCAGGCGTTGTTGGGTGGCTGTGGCTTGGACAGTCTTGTCCAAGCATCGGCGCACGGACAGGAATGTCGGTGCTACGAGCGTGGCTTGGACAGTCTTGTCCAAGCGTTGTGGCACGGACAGGAATGTCGGTGCTACGGTGTTCCAGTTCGCGCAGGCGCGCTTCGATTCGGGCTTCGGTTTGCGCCGCTTCTTCAGCTAACTTATGCAGGAGCGCATCGACCGTTTGGCGCAGCTCTTCCAGCTCGCCTGTCAGCGATTGCCGAGCGGCTTGGGCGCGCAGCTCGGTCTGGGCGCGTAGAAACAGGAGCCAGCCCGCAATCAGGAGCAGGGCTTGC
>CALGZO010000058.1 GCA_937934465.1 uncultured Fimbriimonadales bacterium
CGCGCGGATGTGACCACCGACGCTAACGGGCAATATACTTTCAGTGTGCCTGCGGGCGAGTATATCGTCACCGCCGTTGCGCCGGGCTACGCGCCTGAAAGCCAGACGCTGAATGTGCCTGCGAACCAGACCACCACGCTCAACTTCCAGCTGACGCTGCTGCCGCCCGGCTCGGCGTCGGGCAAAATCACGCGACGCTTCGGCGGCGCGCCCGAACCGAACGCCACCGTTGAACTGCGCTTCGGGACAACTGTGGTGCAAACCGCCACTACCGACGCGAACGGCGACTACAGCTTCTCCAGCGTGCCGCCCGGCGAGTATACCGTCGTGCCCAGCAAGTCGGGCTTCACCTTCACGCCCAACCAGCGCACGATTACCGTGAACTCGAACCAGAACACTGTCATCGGCGAGTTCAAGTCGGAGCCGTTGCGCACCTTCTTCCGCGGACGATTCCTGGTGTCTGCGCCGTATGACTACACGCAAGATATCCAGACGCTGCTGAGCGTGCCCGCGAGCGCAAACTTCCGCTTCTTCAGCTGGGATCCGAGCGCGACGCGCTATGTGTTCTATCCGAACGCGCCCGCCAATCGGTTCGAACTCGGACGCGGCTACTTCTTGGAGACTTCGGTCGACCTGCCGCTCTCCGTTCAAGGCACGCCCGCCAACGCGAGCCAGCCGTTCCAAATCCCGCTGCAGGTCGGGTGGAACCTGATTGGCAATCCGTTCACTTTCGATGTGAACTGGAGCGCGGTGCAGTTCATCGATCCCGACACGAACACGGCAATCCCGCTGTCAACTGCAGTGGGCAGGGGCATCGTGGCGAATGCGCTGTGGGGCTACTCGTTCGGCGCGTACACAGCGACCACGCGCATGAAGGTGTGGGAAGGCTACTGGGTCTATGCCTACCGCGCGACTACGCTGATTATTCCGCCCAGCGCCGCCGCGACCACTGCGCTCGGACGCAGCGTCGCCAACCATGCAGGCGAGTGGCGACTGACGCTGGAAGTCGAATCG
This sequence comes from uncultured Fimbriimonadales bacterium, assembly GCA_937934465.1. GTDB lineage: Bacteria > Armatimonadota > Fimbriimonadia > Fimbriimonadales > GBS-DC > GBS-DC. Next base: position 1,015 of record CALGZO010000058.1, read on the forward strand.
GGCGAGCTGCGCGACCGCGCTTATGTGGGCGTCTCACGCGCGGCGACGCACGGCTACGACAGCAACCACGACCTGCTCAAGCCGCCGCCCGTCGGCGCTGAGTATGTCCACATCAGCCTGCCGCGCCTCGCATGGGGCGAGCAGAGCGGACTCTACGGCGTGGATATTCAGCCCGCCACACGCAGCGCCAGCTGGGAGTTCACTGTGGAGACCAGCCAGCCCAACCGCGAGGCGACCTTGCGCTGGCCCGATATGCAACAGCTGCCGCGCACGGCGAACCTCGTGCTGGTGAACCTCGACACAGGCGAGCGACGCTACCTGCGCACGACAGGCGCGTACACCTTCCGCACGGGCGCAACAGGCGTGAGCCGATTCCGACTCGAAATGGCGCACAGCAGCGGGCTACTGCGCATCCAGCAAGTGCAGGTGAGCTCTGGACGCGGCAATCAGCACACCATCGCGTTCCAACTGACAGGAGATGCGACCGTTCAGGTGAATATTCTGTCGGGCGGCAAGGTGGTGCGCCAGCTGCTCAATCAGGCGACCCGTAGTGCAGGCGTGCAACAAGCCACTTGGGACGGACGCGACCAGAGCGGCGTGGCGCTGCCGCCAGGCGCATACACCATCGAGATTCGAGCCGTGAGTGAAGACGGTCAAGTCGCACGGGCGACCGCGCCGCTTATCCTCACGCGCTGAGGCACACTATGAAGGAGGAGCAATTAGGGTGAAAACACGGATGAGACGAACTTGGACAACGCGCACAGCGTATCTTGGCGTGATGAGTATGCTCGCGGTGGGGCTACTCTACCCACTGGGCGCTGCGCGCGCCTACGCCCAACTGGTGCAACTGCCACGCATCGCGGTGCTGGACTTCGCTAACAAAAGCGGCTACGGCGGCGCAAGCATCGCACGCGCCGCCACCGACGCCGTCGCAAGCGAATATCAGAAGTCAGGTAAGTTCGAAGTGCTGGCGCGCGGCGAGGTCGACCAACAACTCAAAGACTTAGACCTCGCACTCCCCTTAGACCGCACAGGCTTCCTGCGACTGGGACGCGCTCTGCAAACCGAATCGCTCATCACGGGTGAGGTGAACGCCGTCACCTTCGTGGGCAATCCCAAACAGGCGCAGGTGGTAATCACAGTGCGCGTCATCGACATCGCTTCAGGTGAACCTATCAACGGCGCGGTGGCGACAGGCTACAGCAACCGACGCCCCGGCTTCACGGGCGACGACGACACGCTGGTGCAAGAGGCGATACGCAACGCCGCCTTCGAAGCCGTGCGCACTATTCAAAACTACACAATCCCCGAAGCGACCATTCTCACCACGCGCGCAGGCAAGGAAGTGCTGCTCAATCGGGGCATCCGCGGCGGATTGCAACCCGGCATGGAGATGATTGTCGTGCGCCGCGGCGAGGAAGTGGGGCGCATCCGCATCACCCAAGTCTCCGATAGCGACGCAGTAGGCGAGATTATCGACTTCGGGCGCGGTATCCAGAGCGAAGACCGCGCACGCGCCATCTTCCGCGTGCCCACCGTGGAAGTGCGCGCAGGCAAAGTGCGCACCGAGACCCCGCGCCGCTCCGGCGAGGGCAATAAACTCTTGCGTGCGCTCGGACCGCTGCTGATTATCGGGCTCATCGCCTTCGGCGTGGCGCGCGCCTCCTCCGGCGGCAATACCCCCGTGCAGACCGTACTCGCAGAAGCAGGCGCAGACAGCAACTTCGAACCCTATGTGCGCATCTCTTGGAAGACCACCCTGTTCGCCAAGAGCGCGCCCGATACCATTCAGTGGCAGATTTATCGCTCGGACTTCATCGGCACGGACGG
>CALGZO010000059.1 GCA_937934465.1 uncultured Fimbriimonadales bacterium
AGGATGCGCGATAACGAGAGAAGAGGGGCGCCGCCTCCCACGCGCTCAAAGCCAGCTGAATCGCCCTCTGCGATTCGCTGTCCAGCTGCAGGAACCACTCCTCGAATCGGCTCAGCACGCGCTCGGTCAGGCACTGTAGGGGCGCCCCTGCGTGTGTGCCCGTGTCGGCGTGTGTGCCTGTAGCGATGGGCGTGTTCGATTCGCCCGAGAGATCGCCACCGAACAGGAGCGTGCCCAGTTGCGCCAGCACGCGCCGTTGCCTTGCAGTCAATCCTGCCATTCAGATCCCCGGTATAAGCCGTTGCAAGCCCATCTTCAAATCGCTCATATGCTGATTGGTCGTCTGCATCTCCTGCCGAATCGCGTCCAGTCGCTGCACGATTGCCAGCTGGGTGCGATACATCAGCAGGAAGCCCGCCACCAGCGCCACAATCTGCACCAGTAGGAGAAAAGAGACTATCCGTAATGCTCGCTGTGCGCCCTCCATTGCCTTCGCGCCTCCTCCTTCCAGAAAGGATACCCGCTTTTTGGGGATAGAGAGTGAGAGTGTCCCTGTGTGATAGCAGGACGCGGCGACCGCCCCGACAAGACGCTGATTGAGTGTACGCATCGAGCTGCGAGAAACGCCCCTACCGCCCGTGCCGCCGCCAGAACACTACACGCCCAGCATCAAGGACGCCAAGCCCCTGATAGAGCCTAAACACCTCAAGTTGGAACCTGACGCCACTTACAGGGTCGTCGCGCTCAGAAATGGAACCGATGGCGCACCCATACTGTGTATGGATAACGGGCTCCAAGTATCGCTGTTAGGGGTTTATGTGCCTGCCGAACGGCACGAGCGGGCGTGCGCCTATCTGACCCGCTATGTGTTGGGCAAGCGGGTGATACTGCGGTTCGAGCAGCCGCCTAACGGGGAAGGGCAGCCAGTGCCTGCATACTTGTACTTGACCAATCGCCTGTTTGTTAATCGCAAAATGATTGAGATGGGTCTCGCACAAGCGGAGAGAAGTTAGTAGTGGGAGTTCATTTATCAAACACGTCCCCTCTCCCAAAATGCGGGAGAGGGGAGTAAGGGCAAAAAGTCGCACGCTGACTTTCCCTGACAGCCTCGCAGAATGCTTCACGCTGCCAAGCGTTGCAACGCCTCGCGCGCGACGCGGTTTTCGGGGTCAATCGTAAGCACTTGCTGGTAGTGCGCTTTCGCTTGGTCGGTAAAGCCCAGCTCGTAATAGGCGATGGCAAGGTTCACATGCGCTTCCACATAGCGCGGGTTGACGCGCAGCGCAGCGACGAACTGCTCGATGGCTTCCTCGGTGCGTCCCAGCGCGGTCAACACGACGCCCAAGCGGTTGCGCACATCGGCGTAGTTCGGACGCGCGTTCAGCACATGGCGGAAGCACGACTCGGCGGTCGTTAGGTCGCCGTTCTGGTATGCGCTGTCGCCCATGCGAATGTACTCGGCGTAGTTCTCCTCGCCGTACTGCATCAGCTGTTCGAACGCCTCCTGCGCCTCGGCGAACTGTCCGCGCTGGTGCTGCTGTAGCGCGCTTTGGAACTTATCGTTGGGGATACCCAGCTGCACTTGCCACTGCTGAAGTGTTTGCACGCCTGCGTCGCGCTCTCCAGCAGCATACTGCGCCAGCCCCAAACAGAACCATGCCCGCGCAAAACTGGGGTTTACCTGCGTTGCCTGCTGTAGCGAGCGGATGGCGTTCTCGTAGTCGCCCTGTTTGTAAGCGGCGAACCCTGCTTGGAACCACCAATCGGCGTACTGAGGCGCATGGTCGGTCGCCATCGTGAAGTAGTTATACGCGCTCGCCCAGTCGCCTTGCTGGATGCGTTTGTAGCCCACTTTGGCGTAGGACTCCGCCAGATACGCGCGCGCCAGCTTCTGCACGGTGGCGTCGTCAGACTGTTGGAGCGCCATCTCGAACAGCGGAATGGCGTCTATGTATTGCTCAGCGTCGAAATAGGCGATTGCGCTGTCGTAGGCAGGGTGTTTGCCCAAGCCCATAAATCGCTGTAGCGATGCCATCGTTTGCTTACCTCCAGCGCAATTATCGGAATCCGTGCAGAGAATTTGGATAGGCGCGTCGCGCGCAACAGTTTGGCACAAAAGTTGCTGTAGATGCGATTGAGTGCTTTGAAAGGGAGCGCAGTGAGCGTTAGGTATTTCGCAGAGCCGAAGATGCGAGCGACCTTTGAAAGGGGCGACAGCGGGGCAGAGCGTTCAACTCTGCCCCGTTCGTTATTTAATCTGTTTGGGATACCCCAGCAGTGGTCGAGCGAGGTTGATGGGGAATCGGTTTGCGGTCTGTTCGTAGCGGGCGACCGCTTCCGCGTAGCGCTTGCGCTCGACAGCGATGCGGTTCTCGCTGCCAGCGATTTCGTCCATCAGGCGCACGATGAGCCAGTCGTTGCGTAGCGAGGGGTCGCTGGCGAGTTGCGCGGCGAGTGTTTGCACGGCGTCGGGATTGTCGCGCATTGCGGCGATGAGGAGTTGGAGCCGTTCGCGCTGTTGGGCGTTGGCTTGTTGCGCGATTTGTTCCAAGCGGGGCAGCAGGTTCGCTTGGCGTTGCTGCACATTCTGGAGTTGGGCGCGTCGGAGGTTCACTTCCGCCCACGCGGCGTTCAAGGCGCGCTGACTGGCAAGTAGATTGATTATCAGCAGCGCGGCGACGACGGCGAGCGCGATTACGAAGGTTTTGCGCCGTTGGGCGCGGCGCGCCTGCTCCTGCTCGATTCGGCGCAGGGCTTCACGCAGGTGCTGGGGGTCAACGCCAATCTCCGCGGCGCTGGTCTCTAAGGTCTGCGCGTCGATTTTCTCGTCGTGTTCTTGCTGCAGGCGCACCGCCTCGCGGATGACTTCCTGCGCTTGTTCGGGGGTGAGTTTCTTCTCCTGCATAGTGGTTCACCAGCTCCTTCCTGCGCCGCCGCCGCCAGAGCTGCCGCCGCCGAAACTGCCCCCCGAACCGCCGCCGAAACCGCCAAACCCGCCGCCGATAAACCAATCGTCGCCGCGTCGTGAGGCGCGCGATGTATACCCCCAGCCTGTATTGGCGTAGTCTAAGCGCGGGAGCTTGCGCTGTCGCTCACGACGATACCCGCAGTGTGGGTTCTGGCAGGCGTAGGCGATGATTTCCAATCCGCTGCGCCGATAGGTCGGTTGACGCACCACGCGGGCGGTCTCGCGCACGGTGTAGCCGCCGCAGTCGGGGCATTCCGAGTAGTTGTTAAACAGGGCGACTTTGGGGAGGATCTCCAGCGTTTCGCACGGCTCGCAACGCCACACGAGGTAGTTCACACTGCCCAGCTGCTCTTCCGTGCGTTGCAGTTCGTCGAGGTAGGCGTCGTCGGCTTGCTCGTCCAGCAGGCGCATCGGCTGTTGACAGATTGGGCACTTGGGCGGTCGCTCGCGCAGCGCGAACGCCAGCAGCACGATTACGCCGCCGCCCAACACGAGCAGCGCAATCATCGGCGCGGGAGAGTGCGTGGGTTCGCCTGCGGAGGCGGGCGTTGGCTCATACACGCCGCCAGCCTGCGCCGCGCGGATACGCTCCGCCAACGCTTGCACCCCTGCGCTAATCCCGTCGGCGATGTTGCCCGCTCGGAAACGCGGTACCACCTCGCGGTCGAGGATTTCGCCTACGGCGGCGTCGGTCAGGATTGGCTCCAAACCGTAGCCGACCTCTATCTCGATACGACGCTCTTCGAGGGCGACCAGCATCAGTGCGCCGTTGTCGGCGTCGCGCTTGCCCACGCCCCAGCGGTTGAGCAGCTCAGTCGCATACTCTTTGGGCGTGGCGTCCACCGCGCGGCGTAGGATGACGACGGCAATCTCCGCGCCAGTGTCGCGCTCTAAATCATCGATCTGGCGGTTTAGGCGGGCGCGTTGTGCAGCGTCGAGAACGCCTGCGGCGTCCACCACCCAGCCGCCATCGGTCTGGCGTGGGTTGGGAATGCGCTCCAACGGCTGCGCGCCCACAAGCTGCCATGTAGCGCACACAACTGCCCACAGAATGACCCCCAGCCGCGCCCTCATCTGCGGAAGCAAGTATACCTCAAGCCCCTGCTCGGAGCGGTTAGGACGCCAGTTGGGGTCTTTGTCGGTTAGCCGCGCGACCAGTCGATCGTCGCGTGCAGCTCAGGATGGAGCAGCAGCAGGGAGAGCATACCGCGTGTTGAATCGGTACTTACTATGCGAAGGCGCGATTTGTTGTGGAGCTTGGCGTCGGTGTTGCTACTTGCGTCAGCAAACGCCGACCGACTCACACTGAATGACGGCACTGTCATCGAGAACTGCTACATTCGTGATGAGGGCGTGCGGCTGATTGTGTGGGAACGGCTGGAGGATGTCGGCACGGACCGCTGGAAAATCTACCCGCGCCGACTCGTGAAAGAGTTCCAAATCGAGCGCGACGCCGCTTGGGACGCCCCGCCGAACCTGCCCGACCTGACCGTTACGCATATCGAACTGAACCCGAAACTGGCAGGGCTACACGGACGACTGGACTACGACGCCTACGGACGCCCGAAGATTGTCGGGGGCGCACTGCCCGATTTGGGCGAGCGCGCCTATATGGAGCCTGAAGCGGTTGTTCAAGGTTTGAAGTTCAACTACACGCCGGGCGAAACCATCACCCTGACCGCGCACATCAAAAATGTGGGGTTCAAAGACGCCGCGCCGTTTGAGTATGTGTGGCTCATCGATGACAAGGAGATTGCGCGTGGGCGCGTCAGCAAACGCCTCAAGCCCCAAGAGCGCGTCCAAGTGCAGACCCGCTGGCAGTGGCAAGAGGGGTTCCACCACGCGACCTTCCGAATCGTGACCAATCAGCCTGAGATTGCCACGATCAACAACCAAATCACCGACCCGCTGTGGGGGTTCGCGTTCTTCTACATCGTGCATCCTGAACGGGTGCGCGTGTGGAACACCTTCCGCAACGCCTACGGCACTTTCGCGTGGGAAGACTATTACCGCTGGCATCTGGACATCATGAACTTGCTCTTCGAGCAGAGCGTCTACCCATCGGCGCCTGAGGGCGTCAAGGCGCGCGTTCGGTTGGACCGTATCATCTACGCGGAGGATATCGACGCGGCAGTGCGCAACCGCTTCTCCGCCGACGGTATCGCCTACGATCAGGGCGGCTGGATTTTCCAGAGCGACGAAGACCGCAACCGCAACTGGAAAGCGCCCGAACCGCAGTGGCGCAATAACACCGAATGGTCGCTGCCCCACGAGCTGGGACACCAACTGGGGCTGACCGACCTCTACGCGCTGGACTATCACGGACACGAGAACCACCGCATGCCCGACAACGGCGATATGCTGACCCACTACTATCGCGGCTACAAGACAATGATGCACTGGCACGGACCGCACCTGTGGTCGGAGGTCTGCGCAGGCTACTTGAACCAGACTTGGAACAAGCCGCGCGGACACTTCGGCGACTACTACTTCGCGCTGCCAGAAGAGAACTTTTTGCAGATTGTGGATGTGAACGGTCAGCCTGTCGCGGACGCTAAGGTGGAAATCTTCCAGCGCGGCGTGGTGGTCGATAAGAGCGCGCCGCCGCAGCAACAGCAGGGTGTGGCGTTCTACGCCGTCGTCGAGGACGGCAACTTCGGACATCCCGTCTCCAGCGACCCTGTGATTGTGGGCGCGACCGATGCGTTTGGGCTGCTGCGCTTACCGAACCGCCCTGTGCAGGAGGTGCGCACGCTGAACGGCTATCATCGGCGTCCGAACCCGTTTGGGAATGTGAATGTGGTGGGGCAGCGTGGGCTGATGCTCGTGCGCGTCACCAAGCACGACCGCCCGTGCTACTACTGGCTGGAGATTACCGATTTCCTGATAGCCTACCTGCGCGGGCATCGTGAGCGGTTCACTATCACGCTGCGCACGCCCTACGGCTCGCCCGATTCGCCCCCAGCGCCGCGCCAGCTGCAGGTGGAACGCCTCGACGAACACCAAGTGCGCCTGTCGTGGGAAGCGCCCGCTCTTGAGCGCGACCAGCATTACGACGATATCATCGTCGCCTATCGCGTCTATCGGCGCATCTCCAGCGACGGGTTGAACGACCGCCCGTGGTTCCCTGTCGCCACGGTGGAACCCGACACGCGCAGCATCGTCATCGACCTGCGCCAGCACTACCACAAAGACCTCTACTGGTTCTCCAACGCGAACCGCTTCGCCGTGTCCACCGTCGGCACAGGCGGCAAGGAGAGCGAGCTGGTGGAACTGGTGCTGGAAGAGAAGAAGCCGTAAAACTCATATTGTTAGCCTCGCGAACTCAGTTGCCGTTTCAGCTCTTCCAGTTTCACCAGCGCTTCGACGGGCGTGAGCGCGGTGACATCGAGTTCGCGCAGGACTTCCAGCACGGGATGCTCGGCGGCTTCGAAGAGGGTAAGTTGGAGTTTCTTGGTGTGTATCGGGGGCGCGTCGGTGCTGGGAGGCGTCATCGCGCCTTGCACGCCGCGCTTTTCGAACTCGCGCAGGATTTGCTCCGCGCGCTGCACCACTTCTGGGGGCGCGCCCGCCATCCGCGCCACATGCACGCCGTAGCTGCGATCCGTGCCGCCGGGCAACACTTTGTGGAGCCAGATAATCCGATCGCCCTGCTCTTTCACCGCCACGCGATAGTTCGCCACGCCCTCCAAGCGGTTCGCCAACTCATTCAGGTAGTGGTAGTGGGTGGCGAACAGCGTCTTACAGCCAATCGCGTGCAGGTACTCGGCGACCGCCCACGCGATTGCCAAGCCGTCATAGGTGCTGGTGCCGCGCCCAATCTCGTCTAATATCACCAAGCTGCGCGGCGTGGCGTTGTTGAGGATGTTGGCGGTCTCGGTCATCTCCACCATGAAGGTGGATTGCCCTGTTGCCAGCTCGTCGCGCGCCCCCACGCGCGTGAAGATGCGGTCCACCAGCCCAATCTCGGCGCGGTCGGCAGGCACAAAGCTGCCAATATGCGCCATCAGCACAATCAGCGCGGTTTGCCGAATAAAGGTGCTCTTCCCGCTCATGTTCGGTCCTGTCAAGATGATGAGGCGTTGGCTGGGGTCGAGTCGGCAGTCGTTGGGCACGAACGGGTTCTCGCTGAAGCGCTCCACCACAGGGTGTCGCCCGCCGAGAATGTGGATTCGGTCTTCCAAGTCCACGACGGGGCGCACATAGCGGTAGCGTACAGCGTTCTCGGCGAAGGCGCTCAGCACATCGAGCTCGGCAATCGCTTTCGCCAGCGACTGCAGCGCGGGGGTCTGACGCGCGACCTCCGCACGCACCTGCGCAAACAGCTCGAACTCCAGCGCGTTCATCCGCTCCTCCGCGCCGAGCAGAATCGCCTCCTGCTCTTTGAGTTCGGGCGTGATGAAGCGTTCGGCGTTCGCCAGCGTCTGTTTGCGGATGTAGTCGGGAGGCACTTTGCTCAAGTGGGGTTTGGATACTTCCAAGTAGTAGCCGAACACGGCGTTGTAGCCCACCTTGAGGCTGGGGATGCCCGTGCGCTGGCGTTCTTTCGCTTCCAGTTGGGCAATCCAGGTTTTGCCCTCGGTGCGCACTTGGCGCAGGCGGTCTAATTCGGGGTCGTAGCCGTCGCGGATGATGCCGCCCGATTTGAGGTCGGCGGGCGGTTCGTCCACGAGGGCGCGTTCCAGCAGGGCGCAGAGTTCCTGCATCGGCGCGAGGCGCGGCGCAAGCCCTGCCAAGAGGCTGGGCGCGTCAGGCAGCTCGCGGAGCAGCGCGTTCACTTCGGCGTATAACTCGGGGATGCGCTGCAGCGTGTTGCGTAGGGCGACCAGGTCGCGGGCGTTCGCTGTGCCCGTGCTGGCGCGGGCACAAAGACGCTCCAAGTCGGCGAGTGGGCGGAGCATCTGGCGTATCGCGTCGCGCGACAGGCTCTGTTGCGCCAGCGCGTCTACGGCGTCCAGGCGTTCGTGGATTGCCTCCGGGTTCAGCAGCGGCTCGTCCAGCCAGCGTTTGAGCAGGCGTGCGCCCATCGGCGTGCAGGTACTGTCCAGCGTCGCCAGCAGGGTGTAGCGGCGCGAGTGGTCCATCAGGTTCTGCGTGAGTTCCAAGTGTCGCCGCGCCGTCGCGTCCAGATACATGAACCGCTCCACCGAGTAGGTCGCCAGCGTGCGGATGTGGGGCAACGCCTCCAGTTGGCTCTGTTGCAGATAGCGCAGGGCGAGCGCGGCGGCGTCCAGCCCGCGCGTGTAGTCCTCGCAGCCGAACCCGCGCAGCGACTCCACGCCGAAGTGCTGCAGCAGAATCTGCCTCGAATCGCGTCCTATCCACTCCTGCATCGGCACGGGGGTAATCGCGGCGCTGAGTTGCTCGCGCAGGGTCTGAATCAGCTCCTCGTGGCTGTCGGGGACCAGCACCTCCGCAGGTTGCAGGCGGAACAGCTCGTCGAGCAGTTTCTCTTGGCGGCGTTCGCCCGCGATTTCGGTGGTGAGGAACTCGCCTGTGGACACATCCACCACGCCCAGCCCATGCACGGGGTCGCCCACCACGACCGCCACCAGATAGTTGTTTGCTTGCGCGTCGAGCATCGAGTCTTCCAGCACGGTGCCTGGCGTGAGGATGCGTGTGACGCGGCGTTTGACCAAGCCTTTGGCGAGTTTGGGGTCTTCGATTTGGTCGCAGATGGCGACGCGGTAGCCTTTTTGCACGAGTTTGGCGATGTAGCGTTCGTAGGCGTGGATGGGCACGCCTGCCATCGGGATGCGTCCGTTGCTGCCGTCCTCGCGTCCGGTCAGCACGATTTCCAGCTCGCGTGCGGCGATTTCGGCGTCCTCGCCGTAGAACTCATAGAAGTCGCCGACCTGCATCGCCAGCAGCACATCGGGGTTCTCGGCTTTGAGCCGAAAATACTGCTGGAGCATGGGCGTTTGCGGTTGGAATTTGTTGGACTGCATCGAGCGGGGATTATACCTTCTATGCGTAGGTATAATCTGCTTGATGGAATCGCTGCCCCGAACCGTTGTGTCGGGTACGAACGCCCTGCTGTTGGACGGCAAGGCGGTTGCTCAGCGTATTCGCGTGAGTTTGCGTGCGCGCGTGGAGGCGTTGCATACGCGCGGCGTGGCGCCTTGCCTCGCCGTGATGCTGGTGGGCGACGATCCCGCCTCGCATACCTATGTGCGCACGAAAGCGAACGCCTGCGAATCGGTGGGTATCCGTTCCCTCGTGCGCCATTACCCTGCCAGCGCGTCGCAAGCGGCGCTGGAGGCGCAAATCGACGCTTGGAACGCCGACCCGACGGTGCACGGGGTGCTAATCCAGCATCCTGTGCCGTCGCCGCTGGATGAGGCTGCGCTGCTGCGTCGTTTAGACCCGCGCAAGGATGTAGATGGCATCACCCCTGCCTCGCTGGGCGCGCTGCTCACGGGCGAACCCGCCTTCAGCGCGTGTACCCCGCTGGGCATCCTCACGCTGCTGGACGCTTACGAAATCCCCATCGAGGGCAAGCACGCCGTAGTGGTTGGGCGCAGCGTGATACTGGGCAAGCCGATGGCGCTGATGCTGCTCAACCGACACGCCACCGTGACGATATGCCATTCGCGCACGCGTGAGTTGGCGTCGCTCACCCGCCAAGCCGATATCCTCGTGGCGGCGGTCGGTAAGCCAGAGTTCATCACAGGCGCGATGGTCAAGCCCGGCGCAGTCGTGGTGGACGCCGGCTACAATCGCGTGGCAGGTCGCACGGGCGATGTGGGCGATGTGGATTTCCATGCAGCGGCGCAGGTCGCCGCCGCGATTACCCCCGTGCCCGGCGGCGTCGGACCGATGACTGTGGCGATGTTGCTGCAGAACACGGTGCTGGCTGCCGAGCAGCAGGCGTGAGCATGCAGCCTCAAGAGTACCAGCGCATGTACCAGCGCGAGGGCGACTACTGGTGGTTCGTGGCGCGCCGACGGCTCGCCCTGTCGCTCGCGCGAGCGTATGTGAACCCTCTGAACGGCAGGATACTGGACGCTGGTTGCGGCACGGGCGCGCTCCTTGCGGAGCTCCAAGCGATTGGCTGCGCGGTAGGGGTGGATGTGGAGCGTGAGGCGTTGCGGCTGACCCTGCAGCGTGGAACGCTCAGTGTGGCGCAGGCGCGGCTTGAGGCGTTGCCCTTCACCGACGCCGCCTTTCAGGTCGCCTTCGCGCTCGATGTGCTGGAGCACCTACCCGACGACCGCCCTGCCCTGCGCGAGCTCTATCGGGTGTTGGGGTCAGGCGGCGTGCTGATAGTTGCCGTGCCCGCCTATCGCTGGCTCTGGAGCAAGCACGATGTCGCGCTGGCGCACTATCGTCGCTACACGGCGCGCGAGCTGCAGACGCGCTTATGCGAGGCAGGGTTTCAGGTGCGCAAGCTCTCGTATGCGCTGTGCTTGCTGATGCCCCTGATTGCGCTGACGCGCTGGCTCGATCGGCTGCGTCCAGGCAAGCCTGCGGCGACCGTCGTGCCTGTGCCGCGCTGGTTGAACCGCGCGCTGATACGCCTACTCGACGCCGAGACGCGCCTGATGATGCGCACGAACTTGCCGTTCGGGGTGAGCCTGACGGCAGTGGCGCAGAAACCCTGACGGTGCAGGAGAAACCGCGCACGCGCCGTAATCCAACGCCGATGTCCTCACCCGATTTGAAGTCGGTTCTGCACGCGCTGCTGTTTGTGGCGGACGCGCCGCTGAGCGTTGCGACCCTGTGCGAGGCGACGGACGCGCCCGCTGAGGCGGTGGAAGCCGCGCTGCAGACGCTTCAAGCCGAGCTGGAGGCACAGGGCGCAATCCAGCTGCTGAGGCTTGCAGGCGGCTACCAGCTCGCGACCAAGCCCGACTATGCCCCCTACATCGCCCGATTGCTGAACCCGCCCCAGAAACGGCTCTCCAAAGCCGCGCTGGAGACGCTCGCGATTATCGCCTACGAACAGCCCATCACCCAAGCGCAAATCGACGCCCTGCGCGGCGTGGATAGCAGCCACACCGTGCGTCAACTCCTCGCGCGCGGGCTAATCCAAGAGCTCGGGCACAAAAACGCGCCCGGCAAACCCGTCCTGTACGGCGTCACGCCCCAGTTCCTACACTATTTCGGGCTGAACAGCTTGGAGGAGCTGCCCGAAAAGCCACTCGATGAACCCGCCGACCCCTAAAGTTCCCTGTCGACGCGCCG
>CALGZO010000060.1 GCA_937934465.1 uncultured Fimbriimonadales bacterium
ATTTGATTTCACGCGGCGTGCTGCGCCCTCGGTGCGACGCCATTCTTGGCGTCGCAACACCACCGTCCCCGCCGACGAGCCTTGCTTGGACAAGATTGTCCAAGCCACACTCGCGCAGGTGCGACGCCTTTCGTGGCGTCGCAACGCCACTGTCCCCGCCAATAAAAACCCGCGACGACAAGAATGTCGTCGCACCTGCTGTAGCGTCGGCGTCCCCGCCGACGAGAGCGCAGGTGCGACGCCTTTCTTGGCGTCGCAACGCCACCGTCCTCGCCAATAAAAACCCGCGACGACAGGAATGTCGTCGCACCCGCTGTAGCGTCGGCGTCCTCGCCGACAGGGTGTGCTTGGACAAGAATGTCCAAGCCACACTTGCGCAGGTGCGACGCCTTTCGTGGCGTCGCAACGCCACTGTCCTCGCCAATAAAAACCCGCGACGACAGGAATGTCGTCGCACCTGCCGTAGCCTCACTGTCCTACCGCGTACCGTCGGCGTCCCCGCCAACGAGCCTTGCTTGGACAAGACTGTCCAAGCCACACGCACAACGCCACGAAAGGCGGCGCGCTATCACGCAGCGATGCATCGATGAACTCAAAATTTGTACTCTCACCAGATCTCCACCCTCCACTTTCTATCCATAAACTTGCTTGGCTTGCCATAATAACAGAGCAGATGAGTATGCGTGGGCTGGGCGTGCTGGCGGCGTGCCTACTGTTTGGAACAGTCACGGCGCAACCCCCGCTGATTGCCATTCTGCAGAGCGGCGAGGGCAGCTTCTACGCCGACGCCGTTCAGCGGTTCCATCAGACGCTGGAACAGCAAGGAATCGCCGCGCAGACGCTTGCCTTCAGCCTCAAAGGCGACCGCACAGACAAAGACCTGCCGCGCCGAGTGTTGGAGCGCAAGCCGAGCCTGATATTCGCAGTAGGCACGGACGCCGCGCGCCTGATAAAAGACCACTACGCTAACTTGCCGCCGTCGCAGCGTGTGCCTGTCGTCTTCGCGCTGGTGATTGACCCGATAGAGCAAGGGCTGATTCAGAGCGTGGAGCGGAGCGGTACGCGCTTTGCTGGCGTGGCGCTGACGCTGCGTCCCCAGCGGCAGTTTCAGGCGTTGCGCGATGTCGCGGCGCAGGCGTCGCGCGTGGGCGTCATATACAACCCCAGCGACCGCGCGTCGCAACGACTGCTCGCGTGGGCGCGCGAGGATGCAGGGCGCGTGGGGCTGAGCTTGGTGGAAGCGCACGCCGCCGAACCGAAACAGCTTTCAAACGCGCTCCAGACGCTGGAAGGCAAGGTGGACGCGCTGTGGTTAGTGCCCGACCCCGTGTGCGCAGGGGCGGAGCCGTTCCAACAAATCCTCCGCTGGGCGCAGGCGCAACGCATCCCCATCGTGGCGTTCGCGGAGCGGTTCGTGCGCGACGGCGCGCTGATGGGCGTCGGCGTCGATTTCGCCGAGCAAGGCGCGTTAGCCGCCGAGCAAGCCATCCAGATTTTGCAAGGCGAAGAGCCTGAAACGCTACCCCTGCTCGCTCCCCGCCGCGTGCTAATTTACTACAATCTGCAAACGGCGCGCACGCTCGGCGTCGCTATCCACGAGACGCTACTCAACCTCGCACGGAAGGTGTACGACCCATGAGACAACTGGGCTTACGCGAGCGATTGCTCCTGTTCTACACACTCACAGCGTTGATACCCGTGATACTTTCGGGTGGGCTGCTCTACACTTACCTCAACAGCCATGTCGCGCGTTCCACCAAAGGATTTCAGGAAGGCGTGCAACAGGAGCTAAGCCGCGCCCGCGAGAGCCTACGCGCGGGCGTCGCCTCAGGAGTTCAGGAGGCGCACGCCGAAGCGAAACAGCAGATGCAAGCGCAACTGCAAACCTATCGCGAGACGCTGCTGCAAGAACAGACGCGCCTACTGCGTCAGGCGACGGGAGAGCTGCAGACGCGCACGCGCAATGTTCTGCAACGCGCCGAACACGAGACGCAACAGAGCCTTGACGATGCCCTCCAACAGGTCGAGCAGAGCGTACAAGCAACGCAAACCCAATCGCTCGCCGCCCTCCAAACCGCCACCAAAGAGGCGACTCAGGCGGCGGTTCAGGAAATCATCAGTCAACACTCGGCGCAGCTCGCGGCGCAACTCTCGCGGCAGGTGGAAGGGCTGATGCGCAACTATACCGCGCAACTGACGCTCATCGCGCAGCAGCCCGCCATCCAGAACGCTAACTTGCAGGAGGCGCGCTGGATTTTGCAAGCGCTCCAAGACCGCGAGCCAGCGTATCAGCAGCTGACCCTGCTCGATAAGCACGGCGCGACGCTGCTAACGGTGTCCGACGCTCTTGGTGAGACTGCCGTCGTGGAGAAAGAACTTGCCGCGCTCTGGGCGCGCCTTGTGGAGGAACAAGACACGATTTTAGGCGAGGCGCAGCTCTATCGCGTAGAGGGGCGGTTGCAGCCGTTAGTGCCCGTGATAACGCCCGTGCTGCAGCGCGGTGCGGAACTGCAAGGCGCGATATACGCGCTGGTAAGCTTAGACGAGTTGAATGCGCTGGTGCGCGGCTACCGACTGAGCGCACGCGGCAGCGTCGCGCTGATTCAGCGCGACCGCCTCATCCTCGCGCACACCGATCGGACGCGCGTGGGGCAAATCGAGACGCGCCTACCCGATACCTTCCAAACGCCGAACACCGCTCAAAGCCTGCGCGTGGAACTGACCGACGGCGAATATCTCGTCACGATTGCCCCTGTGCGCACCCTGCGCGCCATACTGTTCATCGCGCAGCCTGCCGACGAGGCGTTCCAGCTGGTCAACGCCATCCACCAGTCGCTGGAGGAACATTTCAATCGCCAGCAGGCGCAGATACGCGACGAGTTGCGCCGAAGCCGCGCCGCCGCACAAGCGCGTTTCGAGGCGCAGTGGCGTCGCCAGCGCGAGACAACCCGACAGCAGATTGAGCAGGCGCAGCAGCGCGCCGTCGCCTTAGCGACCGAGACCCTCACCCAGCAAACACAAGCGCAACAACGCAGCTTCATGGAGGCGTTGGCAAGCTCCGCACGCGCCACGCAGA
>CALGZO010000061.1 GCA_937934465.1 uncultured Fimbriimonadales bacterium
AGACGGCGGGGCGACTTGGCGCAACGGCACGCAGCCAAGGGGATTGCCCAATGTGCAGGTGAACACCGTGCGCGTTGTGCCAGCCACAGGCTACCTGATGGCGGCGACCTACGGGCGCGGCATCTGGCGTATCCAACTGCCCCTCACCCCCACAGGCGATGTGAACGGCGACGGCTGCGTCGATGATAGCGACCTACTGCTGGTACTGTTCCAGTTCGGAAGCGCCAACCCCCAAGCCGACCTGAACCGCGACGGCATAGTGGACGACGCCGACCTGCTGCTGGTGCTGTTCAACTTCGGCAGTGGATGTTAGAGAGAAGCCGCCTCTCGCTAGCGACTCAGTAAGCAGGTGGAGGAATGTTAAGGTTTTGTTGAATCCGCCTGTTTTCGGCAGGAATCGGGAGGCGGTAGGACTATTAAAAAAGGGGACGATAGGCAAAGGAGAGCAAAACCTATCGCCCCCAACAGAGGTGTGTAGTTGCTTGCTATCTATATAGACGCAGTCTCGCGTCGAAAAGTTCCCGATTTCGGGTACAATTCGGCGCGAGATGCGTTCGCGAGACACATTCCGACGCGCCATCGCCCATATCGCGGAGGCGGAGTCGTTCCTGATTGTCCCCCACCTGCATCCTGACGGGGACGCGCTGGGCAGTGCGCTGGGGCTATACCACGCCCTCAAGCAGATAGGCAAGACCGCCGTGACGGTCGTGAGCCACGACAGCGTGCCCGAAATCTACCGATTTCTGCCCGACTGGGAGCATATCGAATTAGAGCATCCCCATCACACCACTTATGACTTGGCAATCGTGGTCGATCAGAGCCAGTTGAGCCGCGCGGGCAAACACGAGCGATTGGCGCGCGCCGCACGCGCAATCCTACAGATCGACCACCATATGCCGTTGGAGCCGTTTGCGGATGTGCGGCTGGTGGACACTGCAGCGGCGGCGACAGCCGAGCTGGTCTACCGCCTGTTGCGCGCGATGCGTCTGACCCTCACGCCCGAAATCGCCACATGCCTGCTCACAGGCATCGTGACCGATACTTTCTCGTTCAAGTTTCCCAACACAACGCCGCGCACGCTGCGCATCGCCGCCGCGTTGCAGCAAGCGGGCGCGGATCTTAGCTTCATCAACGAGCAGGTGTTCGAGACGCGCTCGTTCTCGGCGGTGAAGCTGCTGGGGCTTGCGCTTTCCACCCTGCAGCGCACCAGCGACGGCGCGATTGCATGGGTCGCTATCCCGCGCCGCGCCTTCGAGGAAGCCCACGCCCACGAGGAAGAGACTGAAGGTATCGTGAACTTCGTGCGCTCCATTCGCGGCGTGGAGGTGGCGATGATGCTGCGCGAATCGCCCAACGGCAAGGTGCGCGCGAGCCTGCGCAGCCGAGGCAAGGTGAATGTGGCGCAACTCGCGCAACAGTTCGACGGCGGCGGACACGAAAACGCCGCCGGCTGCACCTTAGAGACCAGCTTGGCGGAAGCGGAGATGATTCTGGTACAAGAGGCGCGACGATGGATGGAGTCCTCAACATAGATAAGCCCCCGACGCTGACCTCACACGATGTGGTGGACGCCCTGCGCCGTGCGACAGGGCAGAAAGAGGTGGGGCACGCAGGCACGCTGGACCCGCAAGCGACGGGCGTGCTGGTGTGCCTGCTCGGACGCGCCACGCGCCTCACCCCCTACCTGCAGGAACTGCCCAAAGCCTATCGCGGCGTCATCCAGTTCGGTATTCGCACCAACACCCAAGACGCCGAGGGCGAAGTGTTCTACCAGAAACCCGCGCCACACCTCACCTTAGAGCAGGTGCGCGCCGCCGCCGAACGGTTCAAAGGGCGCATCCTGCAAATCCCGCCGATGTTCTCCGCGCTGCGACTGGAAGGCAAGAAGCTGCACGAGTTGGCGCGGCAAGGGCAGGAAGTGATACGCCAGCCGCGCCCTGTCGACATCTATCGGCTGGAGATACTCTGCCTGACGCCCGGCGACTACCCGACCGCCGCGTTCGAGGTGGAATGCTCCAAAGGAACCTATGTGCGCACGCTGGCGTCGGACATCGGCGACGCGCTGGGCGTGGGAGCGCATCTGAAACAGCTCACGCGCACGGCGGTCGGGCACTTCCGACTGGAAGACGCCCACCAATTAGAGGCGTTCACCGACGCGGCGGCGGTCCAGGCGCGGATGATTCCGATTGCGGACGCGCTGGCGCACCTACCGCGCTGGTCGCCCACGCCCGCCGTGCTGGAACGGCTCAAGCACGGCAACTATGTGCAGGCGGAGCATCCCCTGTGGACGCCGGGCGGCTATGTGGTGGTGATGGGCGACGCGGGCAAGGTCGCGCTGATTGCACGCTGGCTGCCGCCGCTGCTGCGTCCTGTGCGTGTGATTCAAGGATGAACATGATAATTGGCGTAGAGGGGCTTGTGGGCGCGTTTCCCGACGGTTGCGCCGTGACGCTGGGCGTGTTCGACGGGGTGCATCGCGGGCATCGCGAGTTGCTACAGGCGACGGTGGCGTGGGCGCGCGCTCAGGGCGTCCCTGCCGTTGCGTTGAGTTTCCATCCGCACCCTGCCGCCGTGCTTGCGCCCGACCGCATACCCCCGATGCTCTGCACGCTCGCCCATCGTGTGGAGCGACTGCACGCGATGGGCGCCGATTGCGTCGTCGTACAGCCTTTCACGCGCGAGTTCGCCCAGCTCAGCGCGGAAGCCTTCACCGAGCAGGTACTCGTGCGCGCCCTGAACGCCCGCGCGGTGGTCGTCGGCGACGATTTTCGGTTCGGGCGCGGGCGCACAGGCAATGTGGACGCCTTACAACGCGCAGGCGCATTCGAGGTGATTACGGTCGGGGGCGTGCGCGACGACACAGGCGCACGAATCTCGTCCACGCGCATCCGCGAGCTGATTCAGGCAGGTCAGCTGGAGCAGGCGAACGCGCTGCTGGGCGAGCCGTTGCAGTGGACAGGCGTCGTGGCGCGCGGCGACCAGCGCGGACGCACATTCGGCTACCCAACGGCGAACCTAAACCCTCTGGAGCCGCTGATTACGCCGCTGGAGGGCGTCTACGCCTGTCGCGCCTGGCTGACGCGCGATGTCAGCGACGGCGCGCAGACGCCCCACGCGCACGCCGCCGCCGTGAGCGTCGGCAAGCCGCCGATGTTCGAACACGCGCGCGGACGCCTCGAAGCGTACCTCATCGATTTGCCCGACCAAAACCTCTACGGACGCATGATGACCCTGCAGTTTCTCAAACGCCTGCGCCCGCAACAGCGGTTCGAGAGCGTGGAGGCGTTGCTGACGCAGATGGCGCAGGATGTCGAGCAGGCGCGACAGGTCGCGCAGGAGGTAGAATCGCGCTGATGACCATACGCGCCGAGAACCTGAAACGCGCCTATCGCAAACGGCTGGTGGTGCGCGATGTCTCGTTCGAGGTCGCGCAGGGCGAGGTCGTGGGGCTGCTGGGACCCAACGGCGCAGGCAAGACCACCACTTTCTACATGGTCGTGGGGCTAATCCGCCCGCATGGGGGGCGCGTGTTCGTGGGCGAGCAGGAGATTACGCGCCGACCGATGTATCAGCGCGCCCGCTTGGGACTGGGCTACCTCCCCCAAGAAGCCTCCGTGTTCCGACAACTCACGGTGGAGCAGAACCTCTTGCTGGTGATGGAGATGCGCGGCGTCGCCCCCAAAGAGCGTCGCGCACGCGCCGAGCAACTGATGGAAGAGTTCCACATCGCCCACCTGCGCCATAGCAAGGGCTACGCCCTATCGGGGGGCGAGCGCAGACGCGTCGAAATCGCCCGCGCACTCGCCCTGCAGCCCGCCTTCCTCCTGCTCGACGAGCCGTTCACAGGAATCGATCCCAAAACCATCGAGGAGCTACAGGAAATCATTCTCGGCTTGCGGCAACGCAATATCGGCGTGCTGATTACCGACCATAATGTGAGCGCGACGCTGCGCATCACCGACCGCAGCTACATCTTGGCGGACGGCGTGATTGTGGCGCAGGGCGCGCCCGAAGAGGTCATCACCGACCCGTTAGCCCGAAAGTATTACTTTGGCGAGAGTTTCGAGTTATAATTAAGCATAGAACTCATGACGCCTGAGCCAATCTGGTATTTACAGTTCTTGGGGGGCTTCGAAGCGCGTTGCGGCTCGCTCCGCGTGAATCGCCTGCGCACTGCGAAGACGACTGCCCTGTTGGCGTATCTGGCGGTGCATCCGCCGCACCGATTCACGCGCGAGATGCTGGCAGACCTGTTTTGGGGCGACATGGAGCCGACGCGCGACGCTTCTGGCGTTCTGCGAGGCGCGCGGCTCGGTACTGCTCTTTCTAGATAATCTGGAGCATCTCCTGCCCGACGGCGCATCGTGCGTCGCCCATCTTTTGGAGCAGGTTCCGAACCTGCGCTGTGTGGTCACCTCGCGCACGCCGCTGCGGATAGGCGCGGAGTGCCTCTACCCGCTGACGCCGCTA
>CALGZO010000062.1 GCA_937934465.1 uncultured Fimbriimonadales bacterium
CTGCGCCCGACGCGAACTGGAAGAGGAGACAGGCTACACCGCGCGTCAACTGCGCCGACTCTTCAGCCAGTACCTCGCGCCCGGCTACTCGCAGGAGGTACTCCATGTCTACCTCGCGGAGGATTTAGCCCCTGCCGCCCAACACCTCGACGAGGATGAACTGGTGGAGCTGGTTCCCACGCCTCTCAGCGAGATTGAGACGATGATACTGGACGGGCGCATCAAAGACTCCAAGACGATTGCTGGGCTGCTGATGACCCTACGCCTGCTGGAACCGACGCGCGAATAACCCCACACGCGAGGTATCCTCATGGCGATATGTTCACAGGCATCGTTGAAACGACAGGCGTTGTAGAGTCTATTGAGCTTCACCCTACAGGCGGCGCGCGCCTCACGATACGCGCCTTCCCCATGCATCTGGGCGAGAGCCTCGCGATTAACGGCGTGTGCCTCACTGTGCAACAAGCCGAGCGCGAGCGGCTCTCGTTCGACGCCGTGCCCGAAACGCTGCGACGCACGAACTTGGGCGACCTGAAACCGGGCGACTTGGTGAACTTGGAGCGTCCGCTGACCCCAGAGAGCCGATTGGGGGGACACTTCGTGCAGGGGCACATCGATACCACCGCCCGCCTCGTTGACCAGCGCGACGAGGGCAACGCCCGCGTGCTGAAATTCCAACTCGAAGACCCCGCCTACATGCGCTATATCGTGCCCAAAGGCTCCATCGCCGTCGATGGCGTGAGCCTCACCGTCGTGGATGTCGGCGAGGACTGGTTCACCGTCTGGATTATCCCACACACTTGGCAGGTCACGAACTTCCAGCGTCGGGGCGTCGGCGAGCGCGTCAACATCGAAACCGACATCTTGGCTCGTTATGTGGAGCGATTGCTGCACATCCCCGATAGATGAAAATCGGAACGCCGTCGGGTATAATTTAGCCACGCTAAATATAGGAGCCGACGATGTGGCTGAAGGCTATCCCAACGGAGTTATCGGAGAACGAGTTCCGAACGATAGAGCTGAATGGGCAGCGCATCTTGATTGGGCGCGCTTCCAAAGGCTATTTCGCTGTGATTGACCAATGCTCGCACCAAAAGTTGCCGCTCTCGGATGCGGATGGACTGCCTGGGCGCATCCACCGCGACTTGCTGGAGTGCCCTCATCACGGGGCGAAGTTCGATCCCTACACGGGTCAGGCGAAGGGGTTGCCCGCCGTGCGCCCCATCAAGAGCCTGCCCGTGAAAGAGGAAGAGGGGTTCGTGTGGGTGATGCTGGACTGACCATAGGAGGCAAATCCAATGAAAACAGCGCGATTGAGTGTGAATGCAGGCGAGATACGGCGGCAGTTCCCGTTCTTTCAGCCGCACCCTGAAATGCGCAGCGTGATTTACTTAGACAACGCCGCCACGGCGCAGAAACCCTATACTGTGATCGAGGCGGTGAGCAACTTCTGGGCGCACCATAACGCGAATGTGCATCGTGGGGGGCACGGCGCAGGCGCGAAGGCGTCCGAACTCTACGAAGCCGCGCGCACGCGCGTCGCACAGTTCCTGAACGCGCGCGAACCAAACGAAATCGTCTTCACGCGCGGCACGACCGAAGCCATCAACCTTGTCGCAACCGCGTGGGGTGAAGCGTTCGTGCAGGCAGGCGACGAAATCATCGTCACCGAGCTGGAACACCACGCGAACCTGCTGCCGTGGATGCGACTCGCCGAGAAACAGCACGCCACGCTGAAAGTGTGGCGCATCACCGACGACGGCAGGCTCAACTTAGACGACCTGCGCGAGCTGCTCACTGAGCGCACGCGCCTCGTAGCCGTCTCGCACATCTCCAATGTGCTGGGCGGGGTCAATCCCGTCGCTGAGATTTGTCATCTCGCACACGCCGCAGGCGCACTGTGTCTGGTCGACGCGGCGCAGAGCGTCGCTCACATCCCCGTCGATGTGCAAGCCATCGATTGCGATTTCCTGATGTTCTCTGGGCACAAAGCATATGGTCCCACAGGCATCGGCGCGCTGTACGCCAAGCGCGAGCATCTGGAAGCCATGCCCCCCTACCATGTGGGCGGCGGGATGGTGCAGACCGTGCGCTGGGAGCGCGTGCGCTGGGCGGAGCCGCCCATGAAGTTCGAGGCGGGCACGCCCCCCATCGGCGAGGCAATCGGACTGCACGCCGCGCTCGACTTCATCGACTCAATCGGGCGCGAAGCCATCCAATCGCACGAACACGAGCTGACCCAATACACCCTGCGCCGCCTGCAAGAGACGCCCGGCGTGCGCCTCTACGGACCCGTGCCCGACCGCACAGGCATCTTCGCCTTCACGCTGGAAGACATCCACCCACACGATGTCGCCACCGTTCTGGACACACGCGATATCGCGGTGCGCGCGGGGCTACACTGCGCCCATCCTCTAAGTGAACGGCTCGGCGGTCCCACTGTGCGCGCGAGCCTCGCCGTCTACAACGATATCGACCACATCGACGCGCTCATCGACGCGCTCCATCACACCCGACGAGTGTTTGGCTATGCTGGATGAACTGTACCAAGAGATTATCTTAGACCACTACCGTCAGCCGCGCGGCAGGGGCGAGTTGGAGCCGCCCAAAATCACGCAAGAGGGCTTCAACCCCTCCTGCGGCGACGAGGTGATTATCGACCTGCGCGTGGAAGACGGACGGATTACCGATGTGCGCTTTCACGGGCACGGCTGCTCGATTAGCCAAGCCTCCGCGTCGATGATGACCGAAGCCGTTCGCGGCAAGACGCTGGCGGAGGCGCACGCGCTGATTCAGCAGGCGACCGCGCTGGTGAAAGGCGAACTCGACGGCGATTTCGAGACGCTGGGCGACATCGTATCGCTCGCAGGCGTGCGCAACTTCCCCGTGCGCGTCAAATGCGCCACCCTCGC
>CALGZO010000063.1 GCA_937934465.1 uncultured Fimbriimonadales bacterium
AAACTATGCGAATCGGCATCACAGGGATACTATGCACAGCGATACTTACCCTGAGCTGGAGTATCGGCACAGAGGGGCGCAGTCCGAACGAGCGTCCTGAATGGTGGCAGGAGTACCAAAACGCGCCTGCAATCGAGGTCAATCCAGAAGTTGTTGCGCCCAAGGGCGACACGCCCAGCGTAGTTGAGGAGGCAGTGACCCGCAGCGCGCCTGCAGGCGTGCCCGAAAACTTAGTCATCGGCTCGACGGGCGCGGCTCAGGGTACAACCGACATCGCGCCTGCAATCGACGGCGCACAGGTGCTTCAAGAAGCCTCACGCGACAGAAGTAGCAGCGCGTCCTCGTTCTGGCGTGGCTTTGCGCTGTTTGGAGCCTTTCTGATTTTGGGCGGCGGCGCAGTGTTCGGCGTGCTGCGCTGGCTTTCCCATCAGCTTCCTGAGCCGCCTAAACCCACGCGCCGACGGCGGTTTTGAACTCACGGTGCGACGACAAGAATGTCGTCGCACCCAAAACCGCCACTCCTGAGCTCATTCCACATACCAACAGCAGTGTTGAACTCACGGTGCGAGAGGGTGTTCGAAAAATCGCCTGTTGTATGGGGAACCCCCTCCTGTAGGTTCCCCCTTTTCAAGGGGGAACCGATTTTTCTCAGTTGGTTCCCCTGCAAGCAGGGGGAACCGATTTTTCTCAGTTGGTTCCCCCTGCAAGCAGGGGGAACCTAAAGGAGGGGGTTCCTGCACCTACTTGGTTATTGGTAGGGGCGCACCTGCGTGGGCGTCCTGCGTTTTATGGGGGGGGGTGGAGTCTGCCCAAACGATTGTTCGAACACCCCCACGGCGACGGCAGGAATGCCGTCGCACCCGAAACCGCCTGTGTTGGGTAGTGCAGCGGCGCGCTGGGAACCCTCACTGCGACGGCAGGAATGCCGTCGCACCCAGAACTGCCTGTGTTGGGTAGCGCAGAGGCGCGCTGGGAACCCCCACGGCGACGGCAGGAATGCCGTCGCACCCGAAACCGCCTGAGTCAGGTAGAATTAAATCTCGCGATGCAACCCCTCAAACCCCGTCAGGAAGCGTTCTACCAGCGTGTGTTGGCGCTGTATCGTGAGGCAGGGATGACGCCCCCTTCCGTGAAGTTGGCGTCGCACCTGATAGGTGCGCCGCCCGACGCCATCCGCGCCATGTTGCAGGTTGGCGTCGCGCGCGGCGAGATTGCCGACGCAGGCGAGGGCGTCTACTTCGCCGCCGAGACCTTACGAAGTTTGGCGGCGCAGATTCAAGCCCTACCTCAACCCGTGACCGTCGCTCAGGTGCGCGACCTAACAGGCAGCTCGCGACGCTACGCCGCCGCCGCGCTCCGATGGCTGAAACAGCAAGCCAATATGGAATAACTCTACGGCATGACACTCGGCTGGACGCATGCTATCTTGTGGCTGAGCGTGGGGTTCTACGGCTATCTCATCGTGCATCACGCGCTTCAAGCCATGCTTTCCAAAGAGCGGGCGCGCAACCTGTGCCTGATTGCGTTCTTCATCTGCTGCTTGGCGTTTAGCTTTGTGGATATACGCATGTACCAACCCACGCCCCAGCCGCCTCGCTACGCCTACGCCTATGCCATAACACAGTTCATTACTTCGTCGCTGTGCGCAGTGCTACTGGCGCAGATTCTGAACAACTCGCTGCGCTTGGGATTGGAGCGTTGGCTGCGCGGGCTGTGGGGCGCAACGATGCTCCTGCCGTTGCTGGCAATTCAGGGCTGGATTGTGCAGCCCAGTTTTGAGGCGCGTCCAATCATAACAGGCGGATACTACATTCAGGGCAACAGCACACCGCTGGGGCTGGTCTACTCTGTCGTCTACTTAGTCGCGTTTTTGTGGACCTTCCTAACGGCGTACCGTCGCTGGCGTCTGCATGATTCGCAAGATCGATGGATGCTCATCGCGCTGAGCTTTATGGTTCCGTTGGTGATGAGCGATGTGCTGATGTACTACGGTCTGTTGGCGTTCTTCCCCACTTGGAACTACAACTATTGGGTGGTGTCGCTGGCGCTGTCGATACGGCTCAACGCACAGATTTATCAACTCACGCGCGACCTTGAAACGGCGAACACCGAACTCCAAAACGCCTACCGCCAGATGGTGGCACACGAACGGCTCAGCGCCATCGGGCAGGTGGTGCGCGGAATCGTGCATGACCTGAAAAATTTCTTCAACAATGTGCAGATGCTCTCCGATGTGGGCATCCTCCGCGCGAAACGCGACCCCAGCTTCGACCCGACAGACTACTTTGAGAATATCCGCACAGCGACCGCTCAAGCGCATCAGTATCTGATGGAATTATTGGCGATGACCCAAGAAGAGGGAGGGCTGGTGCAGACAGAGGTCGCGCCTGCGCAGATTGCTCGCGAGGTGGAACGGCTCTCAGGCGCACGATTGCTCAACCCGCCCATCGAGATTGTGAATCGTATCCCGCTCACCCTGCGCATGCACGCCGACCGACGCTACCTGATGCAGCTGTTCCTGAACCTCACGCTGAACGCCATCCAAGCGATGCAAGATTGGCACGGCGAACGGCGTATCGAGTACGATTGGGTGGAACATCCCGATAAGACTGTGTTGGTCATCCGTGACACAGGACCCGGTATGCCCGCTGAGGTGCGCGAACAGCTGTTCGAGCGCGCCGTTACCACCAAACAGGGAGGCAGCGGCATCGGATTGACGCTGGTGCAGCGCGCGGTTGAAGTTCATAACGGTATCCTACAGGTGCATTCGGAGGAGGGGCAGGGCGCGGTGTTCGTATGTACCTTCCCCACGCCGCCGATTGTAGACTCTGCGCCGAACACGACGCTTGTCAGCGCGGCGTGAGTGGGTACAATTAGCCCATCTGAACGGAGGTTGAACTGATGCGAATGCGCGTTCGTGAACTGCGTCAGCGTCGGCATCGGCGCATGAAGCGATTGAAGCAACGCCGTAAGGAAGCCATGAAAGCCGCTCAGGCGGCGAAAGCGGAGAAATAACGATGAAGAAGCTCTGGCTCGCCTTCGGCTTGCTGGGCGTCGCGTTGCAGTTGGGCTATACTGCCGACCCCAGCAAGCCTTGGTTCCGACTGACTATCTTGCACACCAACGATACACACGGGCACTTGCTGCCCTTCAGCTATCCAGAGAGTTTCGAGCCGCAGTCGCCGCTTGCTGGGATGTCGCACCGCGCGAACATCGGCGGCGTGGCGCGCCGCGCGACGCTCCTGCGCCAACTGCGCGAGACGCTACAGCCCTACCCCGCGCTGGTCATCGACGCGGGCGACTACATGGACGGCACGCCCTTCTCGCTGGAGTTTCAAGGCGAAGCGGATGTGGCGACCATGAACCGATGCAACTACGATTACGCCACGCTGGGCAACCACGAGTTCAGCAATCCCCTCGAACAAGTGTTGCGCCTCGTGCAGATGAGCAACTTCCAAACCGTATGCGCGAACCTGCGCTATCGCGACACGGGCGAGCCGCTGGTTCCGCCGTTCGCGATTGCTCAGGTCGGCGAGCTGCGCGTGGCGCTGTTCGGGCTGGTGATGACCGACACGCAGAACTATCGCGGCGCGCGCGAGCGCGTGCAGGTCTTGAACCCCTTCGAAGTCGCCCGCGAACTTGTGCCCCAGCTGCGTCAGCAAGCCGATGTGGTGATTTTGATTTCGCACTTGGGCATCGGCGACGACGAACGGCTCGCCCGTGAGGTTCCGGGCATCGATGTGATTGTCGGCGGACACTCGCATACGCGCCTGGCGGAGCCGCGCTTCGTGGAGTGGCAGCAGAAAGCCCCTGTGAATCTCGGCGGCACAATCATCGTGCAGGCGCACCAGTGGGGCGGCGAACTCGGTCGGCTCGACCTGCTCTTCTGGCGCAACCTCGATACGCAACGGTTGGAGCTCGTCGGCTATAAAGGGCAACTCATCCCGATTACCGACGCGATTCCTGAGTGCCCTGACACTAAGCGCGTGTTAGACCGCTACTGGAAGCGGATTGCAGGCAAGTACGGGCGGATTGTGGGCGAAGCGACCGACGATTTCGTGCAGCGCGGCGACGACCTCGCGCACTATAACTTGGTCAGCGACGCCGTGCGTGCGACCTTCGGCAGCGAGTTCGACCTGCAGAACATGTTCGGCGTGCGCATCGAGCTCGCGCGCGGCGCCATCAGCTACTACGACCTCGCGCGGATGTTGCCGTTCGGCAATACCATCGTGCGCTTCGAAATCACAGGGCGCGACCTGAAGCGGCTACTTGAGGAGCATCGCCCCACGGTGAGCGGCATCCGCTACCGCACGCAGAACCGCCGCCTGGTGGAGGCGACCATCAACGGGCAACCGATAGAAGACGACCGCCTCTATAAGGGCACGACGAACTCCTACTTTGCCGAGCGCGCGCTGAAGCCGATGGGGATTGCCTATGTGGACACGGGCAAGCGGCGACTGCAGGTGGTGGCAGACTACATCCGCCAGCAGAAGCGCATCGCGCCTGTGTACGACGGCAGGCGTGTGGCGCGTTAGGCGCGCACGAGCGCGAGCGGGCTGAACCCCTTACCCAGCACGGCTTCGGGGTCGCCGCCGAGCCACTCCAGCACAGTCGCATAGACGCGCCGAAAGTCGAGCTGCATCCGCAGGTCGTTATTGCCGTCGAGGTTGCGCAGGTCGGGCGGGTCGCCGTGCAGTCCGCCCTGCACGCGCTCCCCAAGCAGGAACATCGGCGCGGCGGCGCCGTGGTCTGTGCCCAAACTGCCGTTCTCGCGCACGCGCCTGCCGAACTCCGAGAAGACCATCAGCAGCGTCTTGTCGGCTTTGCCCATCGCCTGCAGGTCGGCGTAGAACGCGCGCACCGCGCCTGCGAACTGCTCCAGCAAGCGTTGGTGCGTGTTTGCCTGACCCGCGTGCGTGTCGAACCCGTTCACCGACACATACAGCACGCGCGTCTGGGGCGAGGTTGCGATAATTTGCGCCGCCTGCTGCAACCCGCGCCCGAACGGGTCGTTGGCGTACTGGGCGTGAGGCTGATAGTGGCGGATGCGCTCGCGCAGCTGTTCCATCGCCTCCAACGCCGTGCGCGTCGATTGGCGAATGACTGTTGCAGGGGCGTCCATCTTGCGCTCGTCCGCTTGAGTTAGGCGCTTGATGGTGCGCTCCAGCTCTGGGTCGCGCGTCATCACCTGCAGGTCGGCGAGGCTGGCGAAGCAAGGCACTTGTGCGGTTTTGGCATGCAGGGCAAGCGGCAACTCCTGCGTGAAGCTGATTGCCATCACAGGGTTCGCCGCCGCGTCGTTCAGCGCGTCGAGATACTTGCCCAGCCACCCGTAGCGGCTGTGCCCGTCGGGGTCGGCGGTCTGCCAAATCTCCATCGAGCGGAAATGCGAGCGGTTCGGGTTCGGATAGCCCACATTTTGCACAATCGCCAGCGCGCGCTGCTCGTAGAGCGGCTTGAGCGGCTTCAGGGCTGGGTGCAGCCCCAACCGCTCATCGAGAGGCTCCACCTGCGACTCGGCAACGGCGAGCGTCGGACGCGCCTGATAATACAGCTCGTCGCGGTACGGAATCACCGTATTTAGCCCATCGTTGCCGCCCGTCAGCTGCAACACGACCAAGACTCGGTCGTTGGGCAACCGCTTGCCCTGTTGCAGCCGTTGTGCGTCGGCGTGGGCGATACGCGCCAGCCACGGCGGCGCCGCCAATCCCACGGCGACCAGCGTCAGACCTGCCCTGAGAAACTGGCGACGCGACATCTCCGCCGCCCAGAACTCGCCCCCTGCGCGCTCACATAACGGCGCGCCCTGAGATTGCTGTGTCCGCTCGTCCATAGCTGCCTCCAACGCTATTATAGCCTACACGGAACCCGCTATGCAGGTTTCAGCCTCTTAGACGCGCCCGAAACCGCACGGTTCAGCCGTACATCAGGTACAATTTTCGTGATGTTGCACACGCTGCACATCGAGAACTTGGCGATTATCGACCGCTTGGAGGTGAGTTTCGCGGCGGGGCTGAACGCGCTCACGGGCGAAACGGGCGCGGGCAAGTCGATCTTATTGGACGCGCTGAACCTCGCGCTGGGCGAACGCGCCGACCCGACGCTCATCCGCACGGGCGCGGATAAACTGCGTGTGAACGCCGTGTTCCTGGCTCCCAACGATCCCGATCTGCACGCCCTGCTGAGCGAGCTCGGGGTAGACCTTGAAGAGGGCATGCTCTACCTCAGTCGCGAGGTGCAAGCGGGTGGACGCTCACTCGCGCGGGTCAACGGGCAGCCGACGCCGCTGAGTACCCTCAAAGCCATCGGCGAGCGACTGGTGGAT
>CALGZO010000064.1 GCA_937934465.1 uncultured Fimbriimonadales bacterium
CATCCTCTACGCACGCGACCCGAACCCCAGCCAGCCGATAGGAACCCTCGCGCTCATCGGCGGCTACAGCGGCAAGCAGCGCGTCTACGAAATCCGCGCCCGATGGCAATGACGAGCCAGAACCTCGGCTCGGGTATACCTGTCTACAGGGGAAGGCGACGATGAGCATCGCAGGTCTCACACCGACTCTCCGACGCTACAGCCTCTATGAAATCGTGTGCGCCATCCGCTATGTCCTCACCACAAGCTGTGCGTGGGCGCAACTCCCCCACGACTCCGAGATAGCCTCTGAGAGGCGGTCAGGTTTTTCGGTAGGCTCTCTCGCGCAAGATAGCAGGAGTTTGCTGACAACTGGCGAATCTAAATGTTCTGTCGGAGGAACCGTCTATGAAAGCCGTTGTGATGGCAGGCGGCGAAGGCTCGCGTTTGCGCCCAATCACGGCGAACCGCCCAAAACCGCTCGCGCCCGTCGTGAATCGACCGATTATGGAACATATCCTGCTGCTGCTCAAAGCGCAGGGCATCACGGAGGTGGTCGCCACGGTCTACTACCTCGCCGACGCTATCGAGGGCTACTTCGGCGACGGCGCCGACTGGGGCATGGCAATCCACTACTCGCTGGAAGATACGCCGCTGGGCACTGCGGGCAGCGTGAAGCAAGCCGAAGAGCACCTGCGCGACGGAACCTTCGTGCTAATCAGCGGCGACGCGCTCACCGATATCGACCTCAAGCCCGCGCTGGAGTTCCACAAGCGCAACGGCGCAACAGCCACCCTCGTGCTGGCGCGCGTGCCCAACCCGCTGGAGTTCGGAGTCGTAATCACCCGCGAAGACGGTCGCATCACGCGCTTCCTGGAAAAACCCTCATGGAGCGAGGTGTTCTCCGATACGGTCAACACGGGCATCTACATCTTGGAGCCTGAAATTTTCGAGTATATGGAGTCGGGCAAGCAGTACGATTTCAGTCAAGACCTGTTCCCTCTGCTGCTGCGCGAGGGCAAGCCGCTGTATGGCTATGTGATGAGCGAGTATTGGAGCGACATCGGCTCGCTGCAGCAGTATCGCGAGGCGCATCACGATTTGCTCAACCGCAAAGTGCAACTGAGCATGCCCGGCGAGGAGAAGATACCAGGCGTGTGGATTGGCGCAGGCGCGACGATTGACCCTGAAGCGCAGATTGTGCCCCCCGTGTGTATCGGGCGCAACTGCCGTATCAAGTCGGGCGCGGTGATTGGACCCCACACGACGCTGGGCGACAACTGCATCGTGGAGCCGAACGCGATGGTGGTGCGCTCGATTCTGTGGGATAGTGTGTATATCGGCGCAGGCACTCAGCTGCAGGGCGCGATTGTCGGCACGGGCGTCACCATCAAGGATAATGTGCAGGTGCAGGAAGACGCTGTGATTGCCGACCGTTGCCACATCGAGGGCGACAGCATCATCCGCACGCGCGTCAAGTTGTGGCCCGACAAGTATATCGAGAGCGGCTCGACGGTCACGATGAGCCTGATTTGGGGCGCGAAGTGGCGCGGCTCGCTGTTCCGCGATTTGGGCGTGGCGGGTCTGTCGAACATCGAGATGACGCCCGACTTGGCGACCAAGCTCGGCGCGGCGTATGCTTCCACCCTGCCGCGCGGCGCGACGATTGTGCTGGCGCGCGACACCTTCAAAGCCTCGCGCATGATTAAACACGCCTTTATGGCGGGCGTGCTTTCAACAGGGGTGGATGTGGCGGACTTACGGGCGATGCCGATGCCCATCACGCGCCACTACATTCGCGCTTCGGGCGCGGCGGGCGGCGTGAGCGTGCGCGTCGCGCCCAATAATGTGCGCATGACGCTCATTGAGTTCTTCGACAGGCGCGGCGTCTACCTGCCCAAGTCGGGCGAACGCAAGATTGAGAACCTATTCTTCCGCGAGGACTTCGCTCGGTGCGACGCGGACGCCGTGGGCGAGATCCACTTCGCCTCGCGCGCCATCGAGCAGTATCAGGCGGACTTTCAGCGACTCGTGCAAATGCCCGAAAACCCGCGCTCGATGCGCTTGGTGGCGGACTTCGCGTTCAGCCGTGTGGCGGCAATCTTCCCCACGATGTTGGGACAGATGGGCTACGATGTGGTGTCGTTGAACGCCTATCCCGACCCGCGCCGCTCGCCCCGCACGCCCGCCGAACACGACGCCTTCGCCGAGAACCTGAAACAGGTGGTGCAGAGCCTCAACGCCGACTGCGGCGTGATGTTCGAAAACGAGGGCGAACGACTGACGGTGGTAGACGAGCAGGGGCGCGTGATTAGCGGCAGCGCGCTGCTGGCGACCTTCGCGCGATTGATGGCTGAAGCGTGCCCCAACAAGCTGATTGCCGTGCCCGTGAACGCGCCGTCGGTCATCGAGGAGATTGTCGCGCCCTACGGCGTGCAGGTCGTCCGCACCCGCGCCGATGTGCGCTCGCTGATGAATACCGCCGCCGAGAACGCCGAGAACATCTGCTTCGCAGGCGATACACACGGCGGATTCATCTTCCCCCAGTTCCACCCCGGCTACGACGCAATGTTCGCCTATGTGCGCCTGCTGGAAGCCACGCAGAAACTGGATTGCTGCCTCTCGGAAATCTACGACCAAGTGCCCCCATTCTACACGCTCTACCAATCGATACCCTGCCCGTGGGAACTCAAGGGGCGCGTGATGCGCCTGATGACCCACCAAGCCAACGGACGCGTCGAAACCATCGACGGGCTGAAAGTCTACACCGACCATTCGTGGGCGCTCATACTACCAGACGCCTCCGAACCTGTCATCCACCTCTTCGTGGAAGCGCGAGACCCCCAAGACGCCGAACGCCTCTTGCACGAGTTCACAGCGCAAATCGAGGCAATCACTCAAGCGACTGTTTCCTAAAATTTGCAGTGGGTTAACCTAACCTTAACTCGCCATCCGTAAAAATATATATTATGGAGGCACCCATGCAAAGAAGAGGCTTTACGCTGATCGAGTTGCTGGTGGTAATCGCGATTATCGCGATATTGGCGGCGATTTTGTTCCCTGTGTTCGCCCAGGCGCGTGCGAAAGCGCGACAGACCTCGTGCCTTTCGAACATGCGTCAGCTGGGCACAGCCATGCGGATGTACGCTCAAGACTACGACGGCTACCATGTCTATATGTGGTGGGAGTGGCACATCCCACTGAACCCGTACATTAAGAATTGGGACATCTTCGTGTGTCCGCAGTCGTCCGCGCCGAAGCCGCGCTTGGTGGAGTACACGGCGGCGGATGGCTGCCGCGCCAACGACGACGCGCCCGGCTCCCTGCTGGTAGGAACCTTCCCCACGAACGCGCCTGCAGGCGTTAATGCGCGCGGCTGCTCCAAACCCGCGCCTCGTATCTACGGGCACTACGCCAAGAACGAGGAGTTCATCGCCAACTACGGCTACTACCGCACCACCTACAGCGGCGCAGAACATAACGAGGCGGCGTGGGACACGACCGCGGATGTCATCCTCGTGACGGAGGCGCGTTCGCAAAGCGAGGGCGTGCCTGAGCGGCTGCGCAGCGTATTCGGAACCTCGACACTCCCGTTCGACCTCTACCCCTACATCGA
>CALGZO010000065.1 GCA_937934465.1 uncultured Fimbriimonadales bacterium
CAAGCGGGCGCGAACGGCGATGTGAACGGCGACGGCTGCGTCGACGACGCCGACTTGCTGTCCGTACTGTTCAACTTCGGGCAGAGGGGGCGCGGGCTGAACGCCGATGTGAACTGCGATGGCATCGTCGACGACGCCGACTTGCTGATTGTGCTGTTCAACTTCGGCGCGGGCTGTTAGTAAGCGTTAGTTTGTGCTGGAAATGCCTCGCTGCGCTCGGTATGACTGCTGTTGCACAAAGCCTGTCATGCCGAGCCACAAGCGAGGCATCTGAATAAGGAACCCTGCGCCTATCAACCTCTGGGATGCGATTTTTTGTAAACCTCTTTGAGCCGATCGAGGCTGACTTGGGTGTAAATTTGGGTGGTGCTGATATCTTCGTGTCCCAGCAGCTCCTGCACAGCGCGCAGGTCTGCGCCGCCGTTGATGAGATGCACGGCGAACGAGTGGCGCAGGGTGTGGGGCGAGATGTTTTTCTCGATGCCTGCGCAGGCGGCGTAGTATTTTATCTTGTTCCAGAACGCGATACGGCTCAGCGCGTCGCCACGGTCGTTGAGGAACAGGATGGCGTTGGGGCGTTTGGGGTTGGCGAGTTTGGGTCGGGCGTCGCTGAGATAGCGTTGCAGCCAGTAGACGGTCTGGTCGGGCAGCGGCAGCCATCGTTCGCGTCCGCGCTTGCCCTCCACGCGCACGAGCTGCTCGCTCAGGTTCAACTGCTCCAGCGTGAGGCTCAGTAGCTCCGAGACGCGCATGCCTGTGGTATACATTGTTTCCAACATCGTGCGGTCGCGCAGTCCGTGCGGCGTGTCCAGCGGCGGCTGCAAGAGCAGGCGGCGCAGTTCGTGGGGAGTGAGCGTGGCGGGCAGCGCGCGGTGGGGTTTCGGCGCGGTCAGCGCGTCGGGCGGCTCGGTATCCAGCACGCCGCGCCGATAGAGATACTTCAAGAACGCCCGCGCCGCGCTGAGCTTACGCGCGATGCTCGACTCGCTCATCGAGCGGCGACGCAGGTAGTGGATGAAGCCGTCCCACAAGGACGAATCCCACTGAGTTGGGTCGGCGCGTTGCGCACGCTTGAGATAGGCGCAGAACTGCGCGAGGTCGGTCGCGTAGGCGTTCACCGTGTGCGCCGAGACCTGCCGCTCCCGCGCCAAGTAGTCCAGAAATGAGTCGATGTAGGCGTCCATCCCTGATGGCGAATAGATTCGCTCTGGGCGGCGAGGCTCCTGTTCAAAATTGAGGGCGTCGAAGCTTACGCAACTCGGCGCGGCGAGTAATCTACGCACATTCGCTGCCGACGCCACGCTTGTAGCAAGGACACTCCTGTCCGTGCCCATACGCTTGGACAAGACTATCCAAGCCACATTTTAGAGGGGCTGGATTTAAATAAGGTATATTCGAGGCAGCGTGTCTAAGCGATTGTTAGAATCGGAGCCGTCTCAGAATCGTTCATCTACTGTGCGCCGTCATCACACATTTCAAGCGATGCGCTCGCCTGCCTTTCGGAAGTATTGGGTGGGCGCGTTTTTGTCGTTTGTTGGCTCGTGGATTCAGAATGTGGCGCAGAGTTGGCTGGTGTACGACCTCACGCGCTCGGAGTTGTTGCTGGGCGTGGTCGGGTTTGTGCAGGGTTTACCGCTGCTGTTTCTCGCCCCCATCGGCGGCGCGCTGTCGGATCGTTGGAACCGTCGGCGCATTTTGCTCATCACGCAGAGCCTGTTCGCGCTGAGCGCACTGACCCTCGCGCTGCTGACCTTCACGGGCGCGATACGCTATGAGTATATCCTCGCGCTGGTGCTGCTGAACGGCATCGTGCTGGCGATAGACCTGCCCACGCGCCAGTCGCTGGTGGCGCACTTGGTGCCCCGCGCCGATTTGGCGAACGGGATTGCGCTCAACGCCGCGGCGTTCCATACCGCGCGTATTTTGGGACCTGCGGTCGGCGGCGTGCTGCTGGAATGGGTGGGACCTGCGACATGCTTTCTGGTGAACGGGCTGAGCTTCTCGGCAATCCTACTCGCGCTGCTCACGATACAGGTACAGTCGGCGTCGGACGGACGCGCCCAGGCGGGGATTCTGCAGTCGCTGCGCGAGGGGGTGGACTTCATTCGTGCGCGGCGCGGGCTGCTGATGCTCTGGGTGAATGTGTTGACCCTCAGTATGTTCGGGCTATCGTATCTGGTGCTGATGCCTGTATTTGCGGAAGAGGTGCTTCGGATTGGCAAGACAGGGTTGGGGCAGATGTACACATTCGCGGGGATAGGCTCACTGGCGGGTTTGTTGCTGACGGCGCGGTTGTCGGGCGAGGCGCCGCGCGGCTGGCTGGTGATTATCGCGGCGAACGGCTTCGCATGGAGCGTGATTGGTTTCGCGTGGGCGCAGCACCCGTGGCTGGCGAAAGGCTTGCTGGCGTTGGCGGGGATGTTCGGCGTGATGCAGTTGGTCAGCGCCAACACAGCGTTGCAGACCGCCGCGCCCGATTATCTGCGCGGGCGGGTCGTGTCGCTGCACACTTGGGCGATTAACGCGCCTGCGCCGTTCGCCTCGCTGCTGATTGGCAAGTTGGCGCAGCAGTTCGGCGCGCCGACGGCGGTGACGGCGTGTACCAGTGTGTGCGTGGTGTTCGCGCTGGCGTTGGCGTTCATGAAGGATGTGCGTCAGATTGCTTAGGCGCGGCGCAGCACCCTGCCTGCTCGCGCGCCTGTGTACGCCCCGTCGCGAATCGTCCAGCGTCCGTTCACCAGCAGATGCACGACGCCCTGTGAGAGGCGGTGCGGCTCGGCGAAGTCCGCCAAGTCTTGGATAGCGCCGAAGTCGAACACCACGATATCGGCGTACGCGCCCGCCTGCAGCACGCCGCGATCGGTCAGCTTCAGCCGTGCGGCGGGCAGACCCGTCATCTTGAAAATCGCCTCTTCCAAGCGCAGTAAGCCCTCTTGACGCACATACTTCGCCAGCGCGCGCGGGAAAGTGCCATAGCTGCGCGGGTGAGGTCGCTCGGCGGCGTACTTCTTGGGTTCTGTGCCCACGCCGTCGGAAGCGACCATCGTCAGTGGGTACTGCAACACCGTTCGCAGGTCGTCCTCCGCCATATTGAACCACGCCACACCCACATGCCCGCCTGCATCCAGCAGCAGGTCGAGGACAAACACTTCAGGTTCCTTGCCAGCCAACCGCGCGGCGTCGGCGATAGTGAGTCCCTGATAGTCGCGGTTGTGCGGCGTGCTGCCAATCACTGTGCGGTTCCAGTCGGGGTCGCAGGCTTGCATGGCATGGATGAGCCGTTCGCGTTCGTGCGGGTCGCGCAGTCGGCTCAGCAGCGCGTCGGGGTCGCCGTCCAGCGCCCAGTGCGGCAGCGCAGCGACGGCTAACGAGGTCTGATACGCCGTGTAGGGATACACA
Source organism: uncultured Fimbriimonadales bacterium (assembly GCA_937934465.1). Taxonomy (GTDB): domain Bacteria; phylum Armatimonadota; class Fimbriimonadia; order Fimbriimonadales; family GBS-DC; genus GBS-DC. Next base: position 3,400 of record CALGZO010000065.1, read on the forward strand.
TCGAGCGTGATGTCCAGCCCCTGCGCCACAGCGTCGCTGACCATCTGCAGGGTTTGGTGGACTTTGCCCCAGTTCTGTTTGCCTTCGGCTTTGTGGTGCGCGAGTTGCAGCGGTAGCCCTGCAGCGGCGGCGATATCGATTGCCTCCTGCACGCTCTCGATGAGTTGGTCGCCTTCGCTGCGCAGGTGTGTGGCATAGAACCCTCCGTACTGCGCGGCGACTTTCGCGAGTTCGATAATCTCGTCGGTGTCGGCGAAGCTGTTGGGCGGATATTCCAAGCCTGTGGTGAAAGCGAACGCGCCCGCCTCGAAGCAGAGCGCAATCTCCTGACGCATAGCGTCCAGCTCGGCGTGGGTGGGGGGACGCTTCTCGTAGCCCATCACCTTCTTGCGCGCTGTGCCGTGTCCGCACTGGGGCGCGTAGTTCGTCGCCAGCCCCAAATCGTCCAAAATCTGCAGGTACTCCGCGAAGGACTTCCAGCGGATATCCACGCCGTGCGGTTTCAGCCAGCGTTGCTCTTGTTGGAAGAGGGGCGTATCGTCGATTTGCCCCACGGCGAAGCCGCAGTTGCCGCCGACCTGCGTGGTCACGCCTTGAAACAGCACGCTGAGCTGTTCGGGGTGATGATTCAGCGAGAAATCGGCGTGCGTGTGGATATCGATAAAGCCCGGCGCGACGCACAAGCCCTCCACATTCACCTCGACGCCCGCCTGCCACTCCGTCAGCTCGCCGATAGCGACGACGCGCTCGTCCACAATCGCCACATCAGCGCAGTAGCCCTGATTGCCCAGCCCGTCAAACACAGTTCCACCGCGCAGCAGAATGTCGCAACGCCCGCGTTCTGGCATGCCAATAAGGATACCCCAGCGCGGACGCGCACCCTACAGAATGTTCCCCAACTTAGCCAAGCCCGACGCCTTGTAGGATGCGGAGCGTCTCCGCACGCAGAGCGTCGGGTGCGAGCGTTGTGAACGCGCCGTCGCGATAGAGAACGCGCCCGTCCACCATCGTCAGTGCAACATCCTCGCCGCGAGCCGCCAGCGTCAGCGCGGCGTAGGGGTCGGGCATGCTCATAAACGCGAGCCGATGCGTGCGCACGGCGATAATATCGGCGCGTTTGCCCACCTCCAGCGAGCCGACCTGCGCGTCGACGCCGAACACGCGCGCCCCCTCCAGCGTCAGCAAGCCGACCCAATCGCGCCACGAGGGCTGTGCAGCGTAGCTCGTCGCGCGCTGCGCCAACGCCGCGAACCGCAACTCCTCCCAGATATCCAAGCTGCCCGCGCTGACCGCGCTGTCCGTGCCCAGCACGACAGGGATGCCAAGCCGTCGCATCGCATACACAGGCGCAATCCCCGTGAGCAGTCGCGCGTTGGAGCGCGGACAGTGCGCCACGCTCGCCCCCGCGCGCGCCAGCATCTCCAACTCGCGCGGCTCGGCGCGGGTGGCATGCACCACCTGCACATCGGACGCGAGAACCCCCGCATTATGCAGATACTCAATCGGCGGCGTGCGCGGATGGAGATAGTTAATCTTGCGCTGGGTGAACATCTCCGCGAACGAGCCAGACCCCGAACGCGCCAGCGCGACCTCTTCGGACGATTCGGCGGCGTGGAGGCTCAGCGGCAAGCGTTGCTCGGAGGCGTAGCGGCGCACGGCGCGCATGAGGCTGTCGCGCACGGTGTAAATCGCGTGGGGCGCGACGCCCAGCGTGATGCGCTCGGTCGCCTCGTAGCGGGCGAGCATCGCGCGCAGGGCGTCCAGCTTTGCCTTCAGCGTCTGCAGGATGGTCGCGTCGTCAGGTTCTGGCTCGATGCCGAACACCTCTTGATAGACGCGCCCGCGCAGCCCCGCCCGTGCCAACGCCTCCGCGCTCGCGCCCGAATCGGTATTGTCCGACACAAAAGTCACGCCGCTGGCAATCTGCTCCGCCGCGCCCAGCAGCGAGGAGGGCAACCACAACTCCGCTGGGCACTGCGCCTTCAACTCCACCAGACGGCGAATCCAGTCAAAAAACGGCGTGCGGTCGTCCAGCCCGCGCAGCGCAGTGTATTCCAAGTGGCAGTGCCCGTTCACCAAACCGGGCATCAGTATCGCGTCGCCGAAATCGAGAACCTCGCTACCAGACGCGCCGCTGCGCGGACGCACCTCAGCAATCTGCCCATCCTCCACCACCACCTCGCCGTCAGCGATGGGGTCGTGGCTGATTGGCAGCACCCATTTTGCCCTGAGTATCACAGTGTCGCGTTCCATACTTCCGAGTGAACAAGAGAGCGTTGCGAGGCGAATTGTACCTCACTCCGAGAGGGAACCGAGCCACTATGCGCCGCGCGTCTCTCACGATGAGCGTATACTGCTACACAGCGTGCCCCTTGCAAAAAATGCATAATGGGGTATAATGCTGATATATCCACGAGTGCGAGGTGATGTTATGACTGATGAGCGGCTTGTGAGTGAACGGAGAGCCATCGGGAGATGTGCAAACAGTGGGGGATTGCGGAAGTTGTCCACTTCACCCATGTTGAAAATGTGGACTCGATTATGAAGCACGGCTTGCTGAGCATAGAGGATTTACAACAAAAAGGCATCCTGTGCCACCGCAACGACCAGCAACGCTCGGAATTTGTACATGAAGGCGTATGCTTGAGCATTAGTTTCCCTAACTACTTGATGTTCTGTAAATATAACAATAGAAATAATGACAACACTTTCGTAGTTATTTCGTTGAAACCCAGTCTTCTGTGGGAGCTGCCGTGCCTATTCTGCCCCAGCAACGCCGCGTCTAATGAAGTGAAGTATTTGCTAACAATTGACAGAGCGAGTCTGATGACCTTCGAGGCGTTCAAGCGGATGTTCGACGAGCGAGCATTTCGGCATTCCGTCAGGCGAAGCGACCTCGGCATTCCCGACCATTACACGACCGACCCCCAAGCAGAGGTCATCTGCCTGAGTCCGATTGATGTATCGTACATAACCGCAATCTATCATAATGGCAACTTGGACAACTTAAATCGGTGGCAGGCTACAGAATGGGGGCACTTGTTGCAAGAAAGACCTGAGTTTTTCAAAAAGCGTGAAGACTCGGAACGCTGGATATCCGCTCCCCGCGCT